>CAYNSJ010000001.1:0-108878 GCA_964399835.1 uncultured Methanobacteriaceae archaeon
TTTTAAAACTAAAATTTAAAGATATAATATAATGTTAAATTTTTAATTTTAGTAATATAAAAAAAATATTAATATAAATTTAAAACTATTAAAATTAAAAAAGTATAATATTTAGGAGAGTTATAAAAAGTGATTATTGGCGGATCTGCTTCACAAGCATTAGCTGCAGAGGTTGCAAGAGAATTAAATGATAAATTATGTTTAATAGAAACAAAAAAGTTTCCTGATGGGGAACGTTATCTTAGAATAAAATCAGAAATTCCTGAAAATGAAAATGTAATTGTAATTCAATCTACAGGTTATCCTCAAGATGAGAATATGATGGAATTACTCTTCATTTTAGATACACTTGATGATATGAATATTAATAATATAACAGTTGTTTCACCATATCTTGGATATAGTAGACAAGAAAGACGTTTTAATAATGTTGAATGTATATCAGCTAAAGCAACTGCAAAATTAATTCAATCAATGGGTACAAAAAATTTAATTTCAATAAATTTACATGAAGATAGTATACGTGAATTATATGATATACCAGTAGATAATATATCAGCAATGCCTGCAATAGCTGAATATATAAAAGGGTACCATTCTGATAAAAAACCATTAATATTAGCACCAGATAAGGGAGCAGAAAACTTTGCAAAAGAAATTGCAACTATATTAAATACAGATTATGATCATTTAGAAAAAGTTAGGTTATCTCCAGAACATGTTGAAACTAAAACAAAAAATATTTCTGTAGATGGACGTAATGTTATTATAATTGATGATATAATAAGTACTGGTGGAACTATAGTCAATGCAATAAATATATTAAAAAAACAGGGTGCAAAATCTGTTGATGTAATATGTGTACATCCTGTATTAGTAAATGATGCTGTAATAAAAATATATGCTGCTGGTGCAGATCATATTTTAGCAACTAATACATTAAAAAGTGATGTAAGTAAAATCACTGTTGCAAAAACAATAGCTAATCAAATTAAAAAATTATAGTTTCTATGATTTTATTTAGATTATTACTTATTTTTTTTTAAAAAAAGAATTTTAAAGATTACTAATTTTTGTAATCTTTTTTAAATAATATTAATCGTTATGTGGGTTGAAGTTTTTACTTGCTCTGTTTTGTCTTGATCGTTTTTTGTCGAATTTTTTATTGTTATTTTTGTTGTTTCTTTTATGACCTTTTTTATTTTTGTTATCTTTTTCACGAGGTTTTGCTGGTTCAATGTGTGCTCTTTTGTTATTTATATAGGTATCACCCATGAAATGATAGAAGTCTGATGCATTGTTATCTGGAATTTCAACAAATGAAAAGTTATCAAATATATCAATGTTACCTACTTGACGACCAGATAATCCAGCTTTTTCATGTATAGCATTTAATAATGTGTTAATTGTCATTCCTTGTGTTCTACCAACAGTTATAAAGAATCGTACAAATCCTTTATGGGCTTGTGTATCTCCAAATTCTTCTTTATTGCCTTTTCCATCATCCATTATATTTTTAAGAAGTGTTGCTGCTATATCAATAGAGTTATAATTTTCTTGTATAAGTTTTTCTATAATATGTACTTCTTTGGAAATATCTTCATTTTCAATACTATTTTTTAGTTTTTCTATGAAATTATCTGTTTTAACTTCCTCTACATCACGTATTGAAGGTATTGGAGATTGTTCAATTTTAGTTTTAGCATATCTTTGAATATCTCTTAATTGATATATTTCACGACCTGAAACAAAACTGAATGCTTTACCAGTTTTTCCTGCACGACCTGTACGACCTATACGATGTACATAATATTCATTATCATTTGGAATATCATAGTTGAATACTGCTTCAACACCACCAACATCGATTCCACGTGCAGCTACGTCAGTAGCAACAAGTATATCAATATTACCTTTTTTGAACTTTTGCATTACACGATCTCTTTGTTTTTGTGTTAAATCTCCATGTAATCCATCAGCAAGGTATCCTCTTATTTGTAAATGACTTACAAGTTTATCTACTCTTCTTTTTGTATTACAAAATACTAAACATAGTTGGAAATGATTCATATCTAATAATCTAGATAATAATTCTAGCTTCATATCCTCTTTAACTTCGAAGTATTTTTGTTCAACATCAGGTGTTGTAAGTTCGTGGTGTGTTATTTTTACAATTTCTGGTTCATTTTGGTATCTATTAGCTAAATGTAATATTTCTTTAGGTAATGTTGCTGAAAATAGTAAGAATTGTCTTTCTTCAGGAATATCTTCTAAGATATATTCAATATCTTCTCTGAATCCCATATCTAACATTTCATCTGCTTCATCTAATACTACCATTTTTACAGTAGTTAAGTCTAAAGTTCCACGATCTATATGATCCATTACACGTCCAGGTGTACCTATGATGATTTGAACTCCTTTTCTTAGAATTTTTATCTGTCTTTCTATAGGTTGTCCACCATAAACAGGTAATACACCTATTTTAGGTAAATATTTAGATAAACTTTTAAGTTCTTCAGCTACTTGTATAGCTAATTCTCTAGTTGGACAAAGTATAACTGCTTGTAAATTGTTATCATTTGCATCTATATTTTCTAATAATGGTATTCCAAAAGATGCTGTTTTTCCAGTTCCAGTTTGTGCTTGTCCTGTAACATCTTTATGTTCTAATATTTTTGGTATTGCTAGTGCTTGAATTGGTGTTGCTTCCTCAAATCCCATATCGATTACAGCTTTTTGTATTTCGGGGGATATGTCTAAATCTTTAAAATTTACGCCTTCTGCCATATTTTTTTCTCCTCTTTAAAAATATAATTAATTTTTTTGTAAAATTTTTGAGTTCTCTTCTTTTAACTTATTACATTTTTATAAAAATCTATTTAGTATAATGAAATTTTACTATTGCTCTTGTTGAGTATTAATTTATGATTTTTATTTTTTAAAAAAGGGGCTTTTGTTCCTTAGAATATTAGTTTTTTTTAAAGTGGAAAGCCCATATAATAAGTTTTTAATTTATGATTTTTTGGATTATTTAAATCAGTTAATTAATTTGTATAAAAATAATATTCATTAAATATTTCTCTATAAAAAGTTTCCTTATATAATGTTTAGTTCTTTTAGTATATATTTATTTCATATATTAATCAAATATCATTATTATTAAAACAATAGTAATTTTTAATATAATTATTTTTAAATTTTGATCAAAAATAAAAAAAGAAAAAAAGAGTAAGTTAAATAATTGTTTAGTCTTGGTTGATTAGTTTTTTGTTGGGTTAGATTTAACTATTTCTTTAGGATTAGGTATTATACCTTTTATTTTTTGGATTCTGTTGTTTTTCATATTTTCAATTAATTCTTCTTTTCCAGGTCCGATTAATGCATATTCTAATACTTCCGGTAATGTACTAACTGGGATTATTTCTATTTTATCAACGTATTTTTTCTCAATTAATACATCATCAATATTTGATGAAGGTATAAGTACACGTTTCATACCAGATTCAGCAGCAGCTTCAATTTTACCTGTTACTCCACCTACTGGTAGAACAGTTCCACGTACACTTAATGAACCGGTTAATGCTAATGTTTGATCTATAGGAATATTTTCTATTGCTGAAATCACAGCTGTTGCCATAGATACACTTGCACTGTCTCCTTCTACTCCATCGTATGATTGTACAAATTGAATATGTATATCATAATTAGAAATGTCTGTTCCAATACTTTTCTTAATTATAGCTCCAACGTTTTGTACAGCTTCTTTTGCAATATCTCCAAGTTTACCTGCAGCAATTATTTTACCTTCTTCTTTACTTTGTGAAGGTGCAGCTTCAGCTGCAATTGGTAATACTATACCACTTGAATCGCCTATAATAGCTAATCCATTTACACATCCAATTTTGGATCCTTGTGTAGAGAATACACTGTAATCTTGTCTTTGTCCAATATATCTGTCTGCTATTTGTTGTTCTAAAGTTCTTGCTTGTTTTTTTGCGGTTGTTACATGTTCTGCTGTTACTTCATTAGCTTTTTCTTCTACAGCTACATCTCCTGCAGCTCGTATAAGTCCACCTAAATCTCTTAATTTTAATGTTAAAGTATCTTTTTTACCAGCTCTACGTCTTGCTTCTTTAATTATTTCAGCTACAGCTTCTTTTGTAAAATGAGGTATTCTACCATCATTTTTTACTTCTTGAGCAACAAATTGAGCTAGTTTTTTACGGTTTTCTGGTGTATCTTTCATGCTGTCTTTCATGAATAATTCATAACCATATCCATGTATTCTTGATCTGAGTGCTATATGCATATGTTTTAGTACTTCAAGGTTACCTGAAGCAACAAGTACAAATTCACAAGGTACTGCATTTGTTCTTACCATTGCTCCACTACTTGTATCACTTTGTCCAGTAATTTGGTATTTGTGTTCTTGTAGTGCAGTTAATAATTCTTGCTGAGTTTTCATGTCCATTGTACCAATTTCGTCAATGTAGAATACTCCTTTGTTTGCACGATGAATCATACCACTTTCTACTCTTTCATGAGCAGGAGTTCCTAATCCTCCTGATTGGTATGGGTCATGTCTTACATCACCTAAAAGTGCTCCTGCGTGTGCTCCTGTTGCATCAATGAATGGTGCAGTTTTTTTCTCGTCATTATTTACGAGAAGTTTTGGGACTGATTGTTGTCCTTTTGATTTGAATTGGTATAATGCAAAGAATACTATACCTACTGCGATAATTGCAGTTAAGAATTGATTTGTTAAGAAACCTATTGCCATAATTAATGCAATAACCGCAATCATTAGTATATTTTTTCTTTCTTCTTGTGCTTTAAATCTAGTTTTAGCATTTGTAACTACTTTGGATCCTTGTCCTGCTGGCATTACACCAACTAATGGGTTATTTGGATCTTCAATATTTGGGTAAATTAATACATCTTGAAGTTCTTCTGGTGGTAATAATTCTGCCATTGCTTTAGCTATCATAGATTTACCTACACCAGGTTCTCCGATAAGTAGAACATTTCTTCTCTGTTTTGCTGCTTTTTTTATTGTTTCAACAGCTTCTTCTTGACCAATTAACTGGTCAATAAGTAATGGAGGAACATCTATTTTGTCAGTATCCACATAATCATTAGGATCTATATCTGATACTGTGTGACTTTTAGCAACATTTTTTTCTTCGCTTGTGTTTTCTGGTTCTGTTGGTTCTTCAACTTCTTCAATAACTGTTGTGATAGTTTCAATAGGTTCACCCATTTGAGAATCTTCTTCTTTTTCAAATTCCTTTTGTGGTTGTTCAATTGTGGTATCATCTTGATCTATTGGAGTACGTTCATCTTCAACATTATTTTTTTCTGATTCTATATCAGTATTCTCCATTTTGATAATAATAATTCCTCCTATCTTTTTTTTTATTTTTATGTTATTAAATTAATATTGTTATGTGTTATATTGTAATTAATTAATTTGATTTTTTTTGTTCATTATTCTTTTTAATTTATTCATATATAATATATCTGTTTATTATTCTTTCAACAATTTATATTATAATAACTTATGGTATTTAAAAGATCCTATTTATAGTTTATATATAAATGAATTTTCTTTTATAAAAATTAAATAGAAGTATAAATTAGCAATAACAAAGAAATAATTAATACTTAAATTTTTCATTACAACGAATAAACTATAGGAAATAATAATATGAAATATATAATGTTTCAAGGAACATCGTCAAATGCAGGTAAAACATTAACTGTTGCTGCATTATGTAATATATTATCACGAAGAGGATATAGAGTGACACCCTTTAAATCACAAAATATGTCCCTCAATTCATATACTACTCGTGATAATGATGAAATGTCTATTGCACAAGTTATGCAAGCCGAAGCTGCTGGAATAGAACCAACTTGTGATATGAATCCAATACTTTTAAAACCAAAAGAAGATTTCACATCACAGGTAATTGTTCAAGGAAAACCTGCAGGTAACATGCGATTTGACGAATATCAAAATAATTTTAGAGATACAGCACTAAAAGCAATAAATGAATCATTAAGTAATCTTAAAGATGACTATGATATTACTATTATTGAAGGTGCGGGATCTCCAGCAGAAATAAACATGTATGATAAAGATTTAGCAAATATGCTAATTGCTAGAATTACTGATGCTGATGTAATATTAGTAGCTGATATTGATCGAGGTGGAGTATTTGCTTCTATTGCAGGTACGTATATGTTATTACCTGAAGAAGATAGAAATAGAATAAAAGGAATAATAATAAATAAATTCCAAGGAAATGCAGATGTACTTGATTCTGGAATCAAGAAAGTAGAAGAATTAACTCAAACTCCAATAATTGGAATAATACCTTATGATGCAACATTAAGTTTACCTGAAGAAGATTCAGCATCATTAACAACTCATCAATTTAGTGAAAATGAAAAAATCAACATAGGTACACTTAGATTACCAAGAATTTCAAATTTTACAGATATTGATCCATTAGATTATGAACCTGATGTAGGAATTAAATTATTAGATATTTATGATGATATAAATAATATTGATGCATTAATTATACCTGGAACAAGAAATACTGTAAATGATATGGTTGAAATAGAAAAATCAGGAGCTTTTGATTACATCAAAGAAGTTGCAAAAGAAATACCTGTAATAGGTATTTGTGGTGGATATCAAATGTTATCTAAAAAAATAATAGATAATAATTGTTCTGAATCTAAATATGGTAGTGTTGATGGTTTAGGATTACTTGATGTAAAAACTGAATTTGGTTGTATAGACAAAGTAGTAAAACAAAGTAAAGGAACCATAATAGCAGATAGTTCTATAGGATTTAAAAAAGGAACACCTGTTACTGGTTATGAATTACATGAAGGAATATCTTTATTGGGTGATGTACAACCATTTATAAAAATAGAACAAGGTCAAGGTAATGATCAAACTGGAAGATTTGATGGAGCTATAAAAGATAACGTATGTGGAACTTATTTCCATGGAATTTTCCATAACTATGAGTTTAGAAGAAATTTTACAGATAAATTAAGAGCAGAAAAAGGATTAGAACCATTAAAAATAAGTGACTATGATGAATTTAAAAATTCAAAAAGATCAAATTATGATCAGTTAGGAGATTTATTTGCTAACAATGTAGATATGTCATTTATTGATGACTTATTAAAAAATGTATAATTAAAAAATAGGGAGAATATTAATTTATTAAAGTTTATATTTTTTTCCTATTAACTTCTTTTTGTAAATAATTCTTTAACTTTATCAATACAATTATTTTTTGTTAGTATTGCAATATTATCTTCATATCTTATTTTTGTATCATTATTTGGTATAATAACTTCTTCTTCACCATAAATTGTTATAATAATATAATCTTCTGTTGGTGAAATATCATTAACTAATTTACCTACTAATTCTTTGTTTCGAACAGTTAATTCTAAAATTTCTGCAGTACCTTCTCCAATAGTAACAAGATTTTGAGCACTAGGTCTAATAATATTTCGTAGTATAAATTGCATAGCACTAATTTCAGGGTTAATAACAGGAATATTTAACTTTTTAAATATCATATTGTGTTCTGGATTATTAACACGTGCAATTATTGTGTTTACACCATGATCTCTTGCATATACAGTTGATAAAAGATTTACTTCATCATTTGCAGTTACTGATACAAAAAAATCAGTTGATGAAATATTAGCTTCTTCTAATATTTTTGTATTTGTACCTGTACCCTCTATCACATAACAATCTAGTTTATCTCTTAACATTTTGCATCGTTCACGGTTATTGTCTATTATTATTATGTCATGTTTTTCAGACATTACTTGTGCTAAATTATAGCCAATACGTCCAGCACCTACAATTATACCATTCATTATTTATTTCTTCCTTATTTTTTTAGTAATTTATAAATTTAATATATTCTTATTTTACACTTATAATATATTAAGTTTATTAAACTTTTTTTCAGTAATATTTTTTTTATAATAGAAATAGTTGTTAAAATATATGAAAATATAATTTATGCTTTAAATAATTAGTTAAATTAATTAAAAATAGTTAATCTTTTTTTTTTAAAAATAAAAAATAAAGAGGTAAAAATAGTTAACCACTTTATATTATTTTACTTATAAATATTAAATACTTAATCCTGTTATTGGAGCTGCTAGTGTAACTAGCACAAGCAATGTCAGGATTACACCAATTATAATGATTGGTACTCCACTTTTTAAAATTTCTGGTACTTTTACATAATTTGTACCATATGCCATAGCAACAGTAGGATCTGCCATAGGTAAAGCAAATGATAATGAACATGCTATAGCAATAGGAACTGCATATGCTGCTGGAAGTACATTAGTACTACTTGCTAAAGTTATTGATATAGGTATAAGCACAGCTGATAAAGCAATGTTACTCATTAATTGAGTTAATACTACACCTATAACCATGAATACTATAACAATTAGTAATGGTTGTGGGTTTGATCCGAGTACAGCAATTAAATCTTTTACTAACCAAGCTGCTGCTCCTGTATTTAATAATGCAGCACCAAGGGATAATGCTCCTCCAAAGAACACAATTAATCCCCAATCTAAATTTGCTTGTACATCTGACCATTTTACTACACCGGTTATGAAGTATAAAGCTGCACCAATAAGAGCTATGGAGTAAGAATCTAATCCTGTGATACTGGTTGTTACCCATAATATTATTGTGAATATTAAAATTGCAGCAGTTACTTTTTCTGTTGTAGTTACTTCACCAAATGATGCTAATGTATCATCTAATTTATCTTTTCCACCAACAATTCCACTTACTTCAAATGGGAATACTAATGGTAAAAATTTCCAAATGATTAATAATAAGATGATTGCTAGAGGGAATGCAAAAGTCATCCAACTAATAAATGATATGTGAGTATATGCTGCAGCCATTAGGTTTGGAGCAGTACCAATTTCTGTACCAAGTCCACCTGCTAATGATGCAAAACATGCACCAAGGATCATAGCTTTAGCAAAATTACTTTTACCATTTTCTGGGTTTTTAACACCCATAAGTAATATAACTTCAGTTATGATTGGCATTAACATTGCAAATGCCACAATATTTTCAATCCAAGCAGATAATATACCTGTTGCGAAAACTGCAACAAATAATGCTCTATCTGGAGTAGTACCTACTTTGGAAAGTAATGAATATGTTGCTCTTCTAGCAAGTCCACTTTCTTGAATTGCAATTGCTAATACAAATCCACCTATCATCAAGAATATAATTGGGTTAGAAAAACCAATAGCTGCTTCAGTAAATGAGCATACTCCTGTTAATGGTTGTAAAAACATTATAATCAATGAAGTTACAGATAATGGAGTTGGTTCTAATGCCCACATTAAGATTGCAAATATGAATAATCCTAATGCTGCATGACCTTGACTAGATAAACCTTGTAGTGGTATCATCATTACAATAGCATAGACAATTATACTTAGTACTAAATATTTAATGTCTCTTTTTTTTATTTCTATTGTAAGACCTTCTTTAAATTAAATATAAAACCATAATAATATAAAAATTCTTGAAAAATAATATTAAAAGAATGTTCTTTTAGTTATTTAATTAGTTTTGTTCATTTTAATATTAAACTAATATTATTATATTTACTGTTTTTGTATAGTTTTAGTATTTATATCTATTTTTTATTGAATTTTTTAGTTAAATTTACATTATTAATAATGTAAAATAGTCTTAAGTATATGGAATAGAGTCATTTTTGTATAAATATCTTTTATTAAAAATTATTATTATTTAAAAAGAGTTGAAAATTTGTTGTTTAAATTTGATAGTGAATAATTTTATAAAAATAGTTAGCAAATTATCTTGTAATTGAAATAATGTAATAATATATTCAAAATTAGTTATTAAAAGGTATGCGGCTGCCGGGATTTGAACCCGGGTCGTAGGCTTGGAAGGCCCAAGTCCTAGCCAGACTAGACTACAACCGCATTTGATAAATATTTAAAGTAATGCAACGACCGGGATTTGAACCCGGGTCACTACCGTGGCAGGGTAGAGTCTTAGCCAGCCTGGACTATCGCTGCATATTCGTAAATTAGCTTTTGATAAGCTAATAGTAACTACCACTATATCTATGTCTTATCATATATAAAGGTTTTGGTCTAATATTAAAATTTAATTAAATCGTTTAATATGATCTAATAAACTTTATTTTATTCTAAAAAAATTATTTAAAAAATAACATCCTATGAATTTGATTTTTATCTTTTGTTTGTAGGGGATGTTATTAATATATTTTTTATTCCGACATTTTAATAGATATATCTATTTTAGGGTTAATTCTGATAAAGATACAATTCTACAAATATCTGTTTTTGTGATAACTCCTACATTTTTGTTATTTTTTGTTACTAGTAATCCAGATATCTCTGCTCTTAACATAAGACTTGCAGCATTTTGAATAGGTTCGTTAGCATCAATGGTTGTAACTTTTTCTGTCATTATATCAAATACTTTTACTGAATCTATGTCGATCATAGTATCTTCGGAACCTAATAATAAGACTACATCATTATAACTTATTACACCTATTGGTTTATCTTTTTTATCGAAAACAAATAATCGTTGTACACCTGTTTCATACATTCTTTTTAATACAACTCTTATAGTTTCATTTGAATCTATTTTTAGTATGTTTGGATTCATTATTTCTTCTACAATCATCTTTTAAAAACCTCATATTGTTATAGTTAATATTATTTTTTCTTTTTAAGTTTTATATACTATTTTAATATAAAATTTTCTTTATATTTTTTTAAGTATTTTTTATTTTATCTTTTCTTTTTAATAATAAAATATAAAAAGTAATAAAATATTATATAATGTTATATAACAATTAGTGTTGTAAAATAATCATATCTAAATCATAAACTTTAATTTTTTTAATATTTTTTCTGTTTAAAATATAAATTAAGAAATATTATTAAGTTAAGTATATATTGATTTTTTAGATAAGTATAGTACTATTATATTAATAGCATCATGGAGTATACTATTAATTATAAATTATTATTAATAACAATAATATAAAGTTATATTAACTCCTAGGAGAAGATTTTATGAGAATAAGTATGTCTCTCCCAAACAAACTATTAAATGAATTTGATGAAGTATTAAGAGATAGAGGATATCAATCTCGTTCAAAAGGTATACGCGATGCATTAAAAGATTACATTCTCCGTTATCAATGGATGAATGAAATGGAAGGTGAACGTGTTGGAATACTTGCTGTTATATATGATCATCATTATGTAGGTGTAATGGAATCATTAATGGATATTCAACATGAATACAGGGATCAAATAAATGCAACAATGCATATTCATATGAATGAAAAATACTGTCTTGAAGTAATAGTTGTGAAAGGCGATGTAATATACATACGTGATTTGACTGAAAAAATCATGAGATTAAAAGGAGTCGAACATGTAAAACTAACCAGTGCAGGAACTGGAGAACTTGAAAAAGTAAGTGATGATGAATAAAAAGAGAATTTTAATCAAAATTCATTATACCCACATATAATAGATTCTCTTTTTAATCAAAGTCATTAGATTATTTCATTTAACCTTTTTTTAATAATTTCTATTTTTAAATATATTTACTAAACTTATTTCTAAATTAATTTTCATAGAAAATTTAAAACTAACTTTTTATATCATAGAATTAAAAAATACTTATTAATGATGTACCATGATGATTTATTAAATGATAAAAAAAGAGTACAAAGTTTTAAAAATGCAATAGAAGAAAATGCTCATGGAATAGTATATGATTTAGGAACAGGTTCTGGAATATTAGCTCAAATTGCATCAAAATATGCTGATAAAGTATATGCTATCGAAATTAATCCATTTACGATTAAAAATGCAAAAATTAATTTAGAGAAATATGACAATATTAAGTTAATTAATACAGATGCAATTAAGTTAAAGTATCCTGAAAAACCTGATGTTATAATCTGTGAAATGTTAGATACTGCATTGATTGATGAGGAACAAGTACCTGTAATAAATAATTCTTTAAAATATAAAACAAAAAATACTATTTATATACCAAAATCAGTGAATACAACAGTTGAAGCAGTAAATACAGATATAAATTATATATCTTATTATGAAAATAATAAACCTACATATGAATCTTTAAGTGATGAGATAAGTTACCACAATGTGTCATTTGATAGTATAACTGATCCTTTTTTAAATAAAGAGATTAAAATACCAATAATATGTAATGGGTTATGTAATGCTATTAAATTAACGACATATACTAAATTAACTAATACTATTATCTGTGAACCAACACCTATGTTGAATCCACCATTAATAATACCAGTAAATAATATTGAAGTCAAAAATGGTGATGAATTGTTACTTAATTTAAAATATATAATGGGAGGTGGACTAAATAGTATCCACACAAATATCAGAAAAATTGACTGATTTTTTAAAAGACTATGATAAATTATTAATTTTAGGAATAGGCAATCCTATGAGGGGAGATGATGGTTTAGGTCCTGAATTATTAAGACAAATTTATGAAAAAGGTCAAGATAAAGATCGAGTTTTTATATTAAATTGTGAATCTACACCAGAAAATTATACTTCTAGAATAAGAGAAGTAGATCCATCACATATTTTAATAGTTGATGCTGTAGAATTAGATGCAAAACCAGGTGATATTGTAATTATTAAAAAAGAGCAAATAGATACTTTTAATATTTCAACACATACTATGCCTGTATCATTTCTTATAGGATATCTTGAAAAAACATTGAATGTAAAAGTATTAACTATAGGAATTCAACCAAAAGAAATGAATTTAATTAATTTTATTTCTAAACCTGTAATGGATAGTGTTGATGAATTATCTGATGTTTTAATAAAATTATTATAAAAATAAATAAAGGAGAGATGTATAATGAAAGTATTATTTATTGGTTCAAGATTATTTGATGATGTAGCTTGGTATGCTCAACAAGAAAATATTACAACAATATTAACAGAATCTAATGAAAATGCTACTAATTTGGATTTAGCAGATAAAACTTATATTGTACCTAGAGGAATGGATAAACCTGCTGAAATAGCTATAAAAGAAGATGTTGATGCAGTAATACCTCTAATTGGGATAGATCCACCATTAGTAGATGTTGGACAAATGAAAGATAAACTATGGGAAGAAAATAACATTCCAGTAATAGCATCAGGATATAAAACAGCTAAACTTGCTGCTGATAAATTTGATACTAAAGAAGTATTTCATGAAAATGGGATTAAAACACCAGATTATTGCAGTTTAAATAAACCATATGATATTGAAGAAGTAATTGATAAATTACCAACAGTTTTAAAAACACCAGATGGACAAGCTGGACGTGGAGTTCAAGTTGCAGTAAATAAAGAAGAGGCTGATGAATTTTTAGAAAAGAATATGGATAGTAATAATATATTCTTAGAACAATTTATTAAAGGATTGGAAGTATCTATTGAAGTGTTACGTTGGAAAGGTCAGTCAGTTGCATTAAGTCCAATATATAAAGGGGATACTACATTTGAAGGAACTCATCCTTTAAATAAAATAAAAAAAGCTCCGTTAAATATTAAAGATATTGATAATACAAGACATAATAATGGAATTTCTTTATTAGCTGAACAAATTGCAGATTTAGTTGATATGGATGGTACCATGGATATAGATATTCTTTATAGTTATTCAACAAAAGAAGATTATGTAATTGAATTGAATACACGACCTAGTGGTACTAGATATATGACTGCAGCAACAACTAATATCTATCCTTTATGTCAACTTTTAGATATGGCTAAAGGAGATTGGTCAGCAGATAATGTTCGTCGTGATATATTAAATTATTATGCAGTTGAACTTCCAATAGGTGATTTTCCAGAAAATAAATTAATACCTAAAATCAAGTCTTTTAATGGTGATAATTCTTATATTGTTCATGCACCTAAACATTATCAAAGACTTACCATGCGAGCTGATAGTTTAGATAATTTAAATAATATGTTATATGATTTAGTACCAAACTATGCAAAAAGAAATAATATCAAATTTGTAAAAAATTAGTAAAGTATACTGATGAGTATTATACAATTTTATAATAATATATATTATAAATATTTTTTTTAATTATTTTTTTGAATCTTTTTTTAAAATAAAATTATATAAAACCTATAATAAAATATAAAAAAAGTAATAAAACTGTAAGTTATATTACTAAGTTTATTCTATTAAAATTAATATGGTAATAAAACGTTATATATTTTAATCTTTAACAATAAACATTCAAGTATATTAAAATATAATACAGTTAACTTTATTGGAGGGTTATATAATTTGATTGGTCAATTAGATATATTTTTATTTATTTTGACAATGATTGTAACAGCTTTGTTCACATCTTATGTTAGACGTGAATTATTAGCTGCAGATATTCGAGATAGTCCAATAGTATCCGAACATAGAGGTAAAGCTGGAACTCCTACTATGGGTGGATTTGGTATATTATTAGGTGTATTATTAATTGCAACAGTAACTTATCAATTGCAAGCTAATAGTTATCTAATTATAACTGTAATTATGATGGTAGTTGGTGGATTCTTTGGAATGTTTGATGATTTATTAGGATTCAAAGTTAAAGAGTACCAAAAAGTTGTTTGTAACAAAGGAACAGAACCTGTTCAAATTGGTCAATTATCTTTACATCCCGGTGAAGAAGCAAGAATAGCAACACCAAAAGCTAAAAAAGATTATGCAGAAATAGTTGAAAAGGAACATAAATTAGAAGTAATTGATGAAGTTCCAATTAAAACAGAAATTTCAGAAACTGAAAAAATAATAATGCAACTAGTTGTTGCAGCTTTCATTATCTTACCAGGTATTTTATCAAGTTCTGTTATGGGATATAATATAGGTTTATTAATGATTCCATTAGCATTATTTGCTATAATAGGGTCTATTAATGCTGTTAATTTAATTGATGGTATGGATGGATTAGCTGCGGGTATAATTGCAATTGCATCTGTTGCATCTGCTATATATGCTAGTATTCATACAGGAACTGTAGGTTCATTACCATTTACAGTAATAGCTGGAGCTTCTGTAGGATTCTTAATATTAAACCATTACCCAGCAAAAATATTTATGGGAGATACAGGATCTTTTGCTTTAGGTACTGGATATATGGTTGCTGCATTACTCAGTGATTCATTGATATTTTCAATAATTGCATTGGCTGTACCAATTGTGTCTGTTATTGTAAGTTTATTACATAGAGCACATATAATTACATTACCTGTTGAGCCTTTACATCATACATTAAACTATCATGGAATGTCTGAACAGAAAATCATATATTTATATTGGGGTATAACATTAATAGTATCTGTATTAGCGTTATTCATTTTTAAAGTAATATAAATATTAATAAAATAAAAAATTAAGAAATTAAATAAAAAATATGGGACTGTAGAGGAGTAAAGAATGCAAAATATTGAAACAATAAAAGCATCAAAACTTGCAGAAAAAATAGAAGGAGTATTATATGGTCCTGATGTTGAATTACATGGAAATTATACATTTCTAAACAAAGCATCGAAAAATGATATTGTTATTAGACATTGGATTAACGATAAAGGAATTGAAATAGCTAAAAACAAAGAAATTGCATGTATCATAACACAAGATCCTCATGAAGATGCAATACATAAAGCTGAAGATATGGATTTTCCATTAATTGTAACTGATCACATAGAATATGCTACAGCACATGCATTAAATGTGGCTGTAAAAAGTTATGCTAATGATGCATATAAAGTAGCAATTACAGGTACAAATGGTAAATCTACTACTACTCACCTTCTTTATACTATTTTTTCTGATTTAGGATATGATACTTATACAAATACTGATGCTGAATCAGAGGGTAATACTCTTATTGATCCACGAGTGGCATCTGAAATAACTGATTTTTATAATGAGTATAATAATATAGATGTTATTGTATTAGAAGTTTCAGAAGTACAAGGTTGGTTAGATAGATTAATGGAAAATCATGCTTATCAAATGATATCCTCTTTATCTGCTGATAGTTCTATAATTACTAATGCTGCTTTAGATCATATAGGATTAGTAAAATCTTTTGAAGATATAAAATATGAAATATCTGGTGCAGCTCGTTCATTAAATGACCAAAATAAAGAATCGTTATTAGTCTTAAATTATGAAGATGAAAATATTAAAGCTATGAAAAGTTGCATTACTAAAGATAATGTGACTGTTAAATTCTTTGGTAAATATGATGAAACTAACTTACTTGATATATCTTATAAAGAAAATGAAGGAATATACTGTAAAAATAAATTATATATAAAAGAAGAAGATCTTCCATTTAATTCTTGGCATTTTATACAAGATATTATGGCAGCTATTTGTGTTTGTGAACACAAAAAATTAAATCATGAGAAAGTTATAAAATCATTAAAAAATTATGTTCCATTAGCACGTAGATTTATAAAACTTAAAGAAAATCCAGTTATTATAGATGATTTTGCACATAATCCTTCTGGAGTACAACTCACAATAGAAAATGGATCAAAACAAGGAACTAATCATTTATTCATAGTTAATGCAATACGTGGATCTCGTGGAGAAAAATTAAATGGTGAAATATCTAAGGCTCTAGTTGAAAGTCTTAAAAATCGAGATGATTATACTCTTATATTAACTTGTAGTAAAGATGTAGTAGATCATTTAAATACTGTAACTGATACTGAACGTAAAATATTTACAGATGTACTTAATGAAAATAATATACAATTTGTGGTCATGGATAATTTAGAAGATGCTTTATTAAAAACTATTGATGAAGCAGTACCCGAAGATGTAATATTATTACTTGGAGCACAAGGTATGGATCCAGCTAGCAGTATTTTATCTAAACATAATATAATTTAATCTTTTCATATTTTTTTTATTATTCACATTTGAATTATTTTTACTATTATATTTAATTGAATAGAATTACTACTTTTTTTATATTTTTAAAATTATGTAAAATAGTATAATTTAATGTTTAATGACTTATTTTTTATAAATTTAGATGATGTTAAAATATTTTCTTTTTGATCATATTAAAAGAAGTATTTAAAATAAAAATTATAAATTGTTATAATAATAAAATAAAATTTAAAAACTAATTTATTATAATGAATTTATTAACAATAAATACAAGATTACAGGAGTTAAGGGATGAGAAAATTATGAATAAAGATAATATAAAAAAAGATGCTATTTTTGGTGTAATTGGTGTTTGTGGTATTAATGGTAATTTAATTGCAAGAGTACTTATGGATCATGGATATAACGTACAGGCAAATGATATGGTTGATGAGGAAGATTGTAAATTTAAAAAAGCTTTAGAAAATTATCCTGATATGAAAATATATCATGGTAAAACTCCTGAAGAGTTCTTTGAAACATCTGACTATATGATTTTACCTGCAGCATTAATAGAAAAAAAATCTATGTTATATCAAAAAGTTAAAAAATATCAAATACCTTTGTTAAACGTTGATGATATTTGTGATTTATTTGAACCAACTCATCCAGTAATTTGTATTACAGGGACTAATGGTAAAACAACTACTACATCTATGTTAAAACATATTGTTTATGAACTTGGTTTAAAACCTTGTGAACATAATTTAACTAATATGCAAGGAAATATTGCAGATATTCCACCATTACAATCCAGATTAAGTGGTGATGTTAATATACTTGAAACTGGAACGTTTGGACATAAAGGAGATCTTATTAAACTTGCAAGTAGATGTAAACCTGATTGTGCTATATTAACTAATATTACTCCTGATCATTTATCTGATGAGTCTAATTTTTTAGATTATGCACGTGTTAAAGGTGAATTAGTATCTCTTGTGCAAAATAAAACATTGATAATAAATAGTGATGATCCTACTGTAATGGGTTTATTAAATGAATTGAATTATAAAGGTAATTTAATTACATTTGGTTTAGATATTAAACCAGTTGCACAAGATACAAAACCTTGTTTTTGTGGAGAAGATATGGTAGTTAATAGATTCATTTCTGGAACAGGTACTTATAATTGTGAATGTGGCATTTCTTATAAAAAACCAGAGTATATTGCAACTAATATAAATAATTCACATGATGAATTTACATTAAAAACACCAGAAGGTGAATATAATTTTAAATTATCTGTCAATGGTTTACATAATATTTATAATGCAACAGGAGCAATAATTGCTGCACATATAATGTTAAATATTCCTTATTCAGATATTATAAATGCTATAGCTACATTTACTGGTGTGAATGGTCGTATGGAGAAGATAGGTACTAGTCATGGTAAACAAATTATGGTTGATTATGCTCATAATCCAGCAGGTATTACAACAGTATTGTCTGAATTAAAAAATCATTATGATACTGTAATTGATGTTATTACAACTTCATCTGAATCAGGATTAACTGGTGATGAAGAAATATTAGAATCAGCTAGTGAATATGCTGATTATATTGTACCAGCTTCTCATAATGCATATGAATGTGCAAAAAAAGCATTAGATAAAGGTTTATATAAAGATAAAATAATATTACCTAAAAGTTTACCAAAAGATTTCAAAGAAGGTACTTTAGGTGCAACTAAAGAGCAAGTAATAGCTGGTTTTAAATTAGCTTTAACTATTAATGCTGATTTATTGGTTTGTACTGGTGAAGCTGCATTTAAATATAAAAATGATATTAAAAATGAAGAATAATTAAAATATATAAATTATTTGTATAACTTTTTATTATTTGTTTATTTTTTTTCATATATTTTTGAAATAATTATATTTTTTAATAAAATAATTACTTGTTATAATTAAATAGTATAAAATAGAAAATATAATATACTCTAAAATAATAGGAATGTTATGACATTTTTGAGGAATGATATTTTTTGAAATCATACTCTTAATGATTAACTTCTAATACGAGTTACTTTTATACAATAATTACTTTAAAAGACGCAGGGGTGATGTTTTTTGTATATAAAAGTTCGTAGGGATACTTTAATTATTTTAATACTAGCATTTGTATTAATTCTTTCAGGACGAGCAATGTCTTATGTGGCATTTGCTTCATCAAATAGTACGGATGATGGAGTACCAATAGCTGGTGTAATGATTAAAGGAAATGATGTTATTCCTACAAGTTCTATTAAAGCTAGCGTTGAATCATCAGGTTTCAGAGATGGCAGTTATATTGAGGGAAATACATTAGTGACGTCCCAAAGACAATTGCCTCTGTCGGATGCGATAGAAAACGCGAAGGAAAATATTAAGAAAACAACAATACCTGGTACTTCAGTAGCACCTATAAATGCAGCTGATGTTCAAGTAGATCCAAGTACTGGTAACGTTGTAGTAAATGTAGTTGAAGATTTCTCTACAGTTCAAATACAAGTAGATAATAGTAGTTTGGCGAATAATACAACTTCAAATGGCACTGTTGATACTTATTCATCTTCTAATTCAGAATTAGGTGGTTCAAGTGGTACTACATCTTCAAATACCACAGGGTGATCCTTGATGTTAAATAAAAAGTCAGCACTACATAAATTAGCATTATTATTAATATTAATAATGGCATTTTCAGGTGTTGCTTCAGCAACAATGAATGTAGCAGTAATTACAGATCCAACAGGTAAAGATCCGAATGGATGTGCTGCAGGTAGTCAATCATTTGCTCCTAACATGTTTCAATCTACTTTCATTTATGCTCAACAGTATAAAACAGCTCTCCTATCAGGGGGGGAAGGTACTTATAAACCTCGTCTTGCTGCTATGGTAGAAGCTCTTACTACAATTGAAAATAATGGAACACCTGCACAAGCAGTAGCCAGTGCATCTAAATATAATGGTATACGTTTAATGGCTGTTAATCCAACTCAGGGGATTGCTGTAGGTGGAGATTATGCTGTTTATGTAGTTACAGTATCAGATAATGGTACAATAAACGTTAAAGCATATGATAACACAGCAAGTAATGGTACTGGTTCAAGTATTGCACAAGTACCTGCTGGTACTAAAGGTGCTATAATTCACCTTCGTAACTCTGAAGGAAATCCAAAAGCAGGTACTGCAGATACTGTAAGATTACAGACTGCTATAAATATGGGTAAAATGATTCGTGATGGCTATCCAGCTACAGAAGTAGTAGGACAAGCATTTAAAGAAGTAGCTCAGGATTCTGGTGAAGATCATGGAGGTGGAGCTATAAACTTAGTATCTGGTGTTACAACTGGAGAAATGTTTACTCCTAAAGAAGTAAATCAAACTGGTTATCCAATGGAAACCGCATACAGTAAAGTAGGAACTAATGGATGGAGTGCTGGTTTTCCAGAAGCAGCTAATTATCAAGTGAATCCAATAGATGGAAGTCAATTAACAACAGTATATGCTTATCAAGCACTAGTTAATACCATAACAGTAACTAGTGATAATCCATCTGTATCTGTATATGGATCAGATAAAACCGGATTATCTGATGCAACAACGGATGTTGTAGATTCAACAATCCAAACTTCAGGATATGATCCAGTTAAAATTGCTAAAGCAATAAATAATGCTATTGATGATGGAGTTATTGTTGGTGTTGAACATGTTGATAGTAGTGATATAAATGTTAAAGAAAGTATCAAAGCAGTTGGTGTATACTATTCACCATTACCTAATAATAGAACAGCACCTGAATGGTCATTACCAATAGATAGTCAAATATTTGATGTAATTGGTAATATAGAAACAGTATTTGGAATATTATTAATACTACTTGCATTATTCCGTAGTACATTAATAAAATCATTCTTCAGAAGAAGATAAAAATTTAATCTCCATTCCCCTACTTTTTTTAAGAAAATAAACTTTAAACAACTATTTTTAAAGATAATAAAACATGGTATAATATTATTATTTTGAATATTGGATTAACTTTAAATATTTAGAAAAAGAAATTGTACTATTAATAATTTTTCTTACATAACGGGGTCTAAAAAAAATAAAGGAACAAAAACATGGCATTAATATTAATAAGAGCAATGAATAAAAGAAAAGTATTAAATACATTAGCAGATATAGAAAGACATGCAAAATTAAATATAATCGATAAACCACGAATTATAGGAATAGATAAGGTAAATAAAGTAACAAAAAGAGTTATCAAACAAAATCCTAGAGAAGATATTAAATTAGCAGTATTAGCAAAAGTTCAAGAAGATACAACATATACAATTTTAAAAATAAGAAAAATACATCCTCCTGCACATATTATTGTAATTAGTGAGGAATATCCAGAATATGAATCATTGAATAATTCTTTTTCTAAATTAAAAATCCTAAATGGATATTATTCATACAAAGATAATGATTCTAAAAAACGAGCATCAGCAAAATAATAAAAAAAATAGAAGTACAAATTTAAATACTTCTACATTATTTACTTCTTTTGATTTTAGCAATATCTCCAATTGTAGCTTCTCTGAAACGTTTAGCATTAACATGTTCTTCTACATCATTTTCTACTTTTTCAATAAGTTTAATGTTTAATGCTTTTTCAAGCTTACGAGCAATTTTACTATCTGGTATCATTTTACCTTTTTCTATATGAGCAAGTACTGATTCTTTTTCATATATTTTAATAGCTAATTTTTCACGAGTAAGTTTTTGTTTTTCACGTGCTTGTTTAATAACTTTACCATAATCATCAATTACCTCATATTCAGGTGTACTAGGTCTTTGATAGGTTTTATTATTTTGTTTATTAGTATTTTGTCGGTTGTTACCTTTTTTACCTTTGCCTTTATTTCTTCTTTGAGGTGCGTTTTGAACTTTACCAAATTTAGAACATTCTTTGCATGTTATCATAACAGAATTATCTATTTTAGTTTTAAATGGTTGTCCTTTAATTTCAGTTCCGCAGATTTCACAGTTCATAATAATTCACTTGTAATCTAATTTTTTTTTAAAAAAGAATATCAGTTAAAAATTAAATTCGTTGATATAACTTAAAAAGAATTTGAATCTTTAATGGATATATTTAGTCTCTTTGTATAACTATTTTAATATATTATATAAATATTTATGTTGTTATTTATAGATATATCGTTTTAACAATAAATAATCATACTTAAATTTAATATCAAATACTATAATAATAAAGAAGTAAAGAAAAATATAATGTAGTACTGGAAAAATAACTTAAAAAAATAACTCAAAACTTTTTTGTAAATATTTATTTAAATGAAAAATAATAACTATAATATTGTTAAAACAAAAAAGGTATAACATTAAATTAATTATTAAATAACAATAACCACAAGGAGAGGATATATATGGACGAATCATATCCTATAGAGTCTGAAAATCAAGATAAAGAAAATATCACAGACTTAATTGATAAACATGAAACCATAGAAAGAAATCTCACATGGCAAGTAAGAAAATTAGAAAAAGATAAAGTATTACTTGAAAATGAGAATCTAAGATTAGACAGAGAAGTAAAATCTTTAAAAAGTGAAATAGATAGATTCCGAATTCCCCCACTTGTATTAGCAACAGTAACAGAAATACTTGATGACAATAAAGTTGTTGTTAAAAGTAGCACTGGACCCAACTTTTTATTAAGATATTCTGAAAATGATAAATCTAGAGTGGAATTAGGTTCAAGAGTAGCATTAAATCAACAAACATTTAGTATTGTTGATGTTTTAACATCTGAAAAAGATCCATTAGTATCTGGAATGGAAATAG
Source organism: uncultured Methanobacteriaceae archaeon (assembly GCA_964399835.1). Taxonomy (GTDB): domain Archaea; phylum Methanobacteriota; class Methanobacteria; order Methanobacteriales; family Methanobacteriaceae; genus Methanosphaera. The sequence continues at coordinate 22,987 of CAYNSJ010000001.1, forward strand.
ATGAAGCACCAAGTATATCCTATGAGAATATTGGTGGATTAGATGATCAAATATTAGAAACTATTGAAACAGTGGAATTACCACTCAAAAATCCACAGATATTTAAAGAAGTAGGAATTACTCCACCAAAAGGAGTATTATTTTATGGACCTCCAGGAACTGGTAAAACATTACTAGCAAAAGCTGTAGCTCATGAAACAAATGCAACTTTTATAAAAATAGTGGCTTCTGAATTTGTTAAAAAATATATTGGAGAAGGATCACGTTTAGTAAGAGGCGTATTTGAATTAGCAAAAGAAAAATCTCCTGCAATCATATTCATAGATGAAATTGATGCAATAGCAGCAAAAAGGTTACAAAGTTCAACTAGTGGAGATCGTGAAGTACAAAGAACATTAATGCAATTATTAGCAGAAATGGATGGATTTGAATCACGTGGTGATATAGGAATAATAGCTGCAACTAACAGACCAGATATATTAGATCCAGCACTTTTAAGACCTGGAAGATTTGATCGTATAATAGAAGTACCTGTACCTGATGATGATGGAAAAGCAGAAATACTTAGAATACATACTAAAAACATGTCATTAGATGTAGATGTATCCTTAAAAACTGTAGCAGAACAAGCAAAAGGTGCATCTGGAGCAGATCTAAAAGCAATTTGTACTGAAGCAGGTATGTATGCAATACGTGAAGAAAAAACAAGTATATCTATGCATAATTTTAATGATGCAATAGATAAAGTAATGAACAAAAATAAGAAAACTGAAATAAATTCTGAATCAGGAGTAATGTTTGGATAAACATAATTCTTTTCTTATTTTTTTTTAAAATCATGGGGTATTTTATTAAATAATAAAATTTAGCCAGTGATGAACCCTATGAGCTCTGAATATATGATGAATGATGGGCGATCTGAGGCTAAATTTTTAAAATAATCATCAACTCTTTTTTTTTTAAATTGTTAAAATAATTATAATCCTTTTCTAACTTTTAAATTTATAACTTACTGATAATACTTATTAAATATCTATTTAAAAAAAGTCAATTTTAATAATTCTATTTTTTATAACATTAATTATAATTAACTATCTTACTATTTTATTCTTGAATACTTAAGTAATTAAAAAAATATTTATAGTATACTTTTTATACCTAAATAGTAGAGATAAAAATAACGTTTTTATCAGAGAGGTAAAAAAAATATGAAAAAAAGTATGGTGATCTTTTTAATAGTTATCATGATATTTAGTTCATTAGGAGCAATTTCAGCTACAACACCTGCAAGAAACCACACAAATAGTGCTCAGTGTTACAGTTGTAATGATTCTAGTCAATGTTATTGTGATGATAATTGTTTATGTAAAGATCCAAATTATATACAAAAAATTGGTGGAGTAAATAAAATAAGAAACAATGACAGTTGTTATAGATGTAATGAAACATGCTATTGTCCAGACAATTGTAGTTGTAAACAACCTTACTCAGCACAAGAAATAGAAGAATCAAAAGAATATATGAATTATGAAAATAATTTCTTTGTAAAAACATTTAGAAATACACCTGTTATATATGTGGTCTATAATATTTACATTATAATTCATCCTTCTCCATATCCTATTCCTGGACCAGGACCAATGCCTTGGCCTATTCCTGGACCAGGACCTGTGAATAATACGACAGATAATGTTACAAATACTACAACAGATAATGGTACTAATACAACTGTTGATAATGGTACTAATACAACTGTTGATAATGGTACTTCTGATAATGGTACAGTAACTCCTGGTGATAACGGTACTGTAGATCCTGGAAATACAAATTCAGGGGATACTGGTATTGATGATGAATCTACTGGAGATACAGGTGATTCTGGAAGTAGTGAAGATACAGGTGATTCTGGAAGTTCTAGTGATGTAGCTTCTCAATCAGCTGGTTCTACTAATTCATAAAATAAGTAAATTTTAATGTAAGAATCATGAATATAATTGATTCTTATTTATAAATTTTTTAATATTTTATTATATATTTATTTTAAAAAGTCTATTTTAATAATTCTATTTTTCATAATACTGGATTAAATTAATTATTTTACTTTTCTATTATTATATTTTTCAGTAATTAAAAAATTATTTATATTATTCTTTTTATATTTTAATAATAGCGATAAAAATAACGTTTTTATCAGAGAGGTAAAAAAAATATGAAAAAAAGTATGGTGATCTTTTTAATAGTTATCATGATATTTAGTTCATTAGGAGCAATTTCAGCTACAACACCTGCAAGAAACCACACAAATAGTGCTCAGTGTTACAGTTGTAATGATTCTAGTCAATGTTATTGTGATGATAATTGTTTATGTAAAGATCCAAATTATATACAAAAAATTGGTGGAGTAAATAAAATAAGAAACAATGACAGTTGTTATAGATGTAATGAAACATGCTATTGTCCAGACAATTGTAGTTGTAAACAGCCTTATTCACAAGAAGAAATTGAAGAATCAAAAGAGTATATGGCTTATGAAAATAATTTCTTTGTAAAAACATTTAGAGGTACACCCTTTATTTACATAGTTAATATTATTTATGTGAATACACATCATTTAAAAAATCCTCATGTAATTACAAATGATACTCCAAACGGAACAAATAATATAACTAATGGAACAAATACTACTGGTAATACAACAATAAATAATACAAATGCTACTGCAGATAATGGTACTAATACAACTGCTGTAAATGATACTTCTGATAATGGTTCTACAGATTCTGGAAATACTAATACTGGTAATGATGGATCTAGTGGAGACACTAGTGATTCAGGAAATACTGGAGATACCAGTGACTCTGGAAATTCTAATGATGCATCTTCTCAATCATCTAGTTCCAATAGTTCATAAAATAAGTATACTTAACATTAAGAATCAATAAATATATTGTTTCTTATTATCTTTTTTTTTAAAATTATTTAATATAATAAAATAAGTAAAATAAAGATCAATAGATTAAGTTTCTATTAATCAGATATTTATTTAAATGTAATTTTCTAATTCTTCAAGAGATCTAACTACAATTTCTTTATCTATTCCTTCAACATGTGGTCTTGTGACTAATATTACGGGAATTCCTAATTCAATTGCAGCATCTATTTTGTTTTCTGTTCCACCACTTTCACCACTTTCTTTGGTAATTATTGCATTTATATTATATTCTTTCATTAATGCCATGTTGAACTCTTTGGAATATGTTCCTTGCATAGCAATAATGTTTTTTGCTGGTACATTTGTTTTTTGTGTATTGGATATACTAAATGTATTTGGTAAAACTCGTGGTACTACTTGTTCTGGATTAACTTCTTTTACTATTTCTGGTAGTGTCATGACACCAGCTAAATGCATTAATTTTTTATCAGGTGTATCTAGTAAATTATTTGCTTCAATAGCTCCTTCTTGAAAACTAGGAACTTTTATAATTAATTCAGAATTTGGTAATATCGTTGATGGACGTTCAAAACGAATATATTTTATTTCAGTTTTATTTGCACTTTTTATTGCAGTTTCAGTGGCTATTGCTGCAAAGGGGTGTGTTGCATCAATTAATGTATCTATTTTTTTTTCGTTTATTACTTTTATAAAATCTTCTTCACGTAAAGCTTTTGATATAACTTCAGTTGCACCAGCAGATTCTGCAATTTTTGCACCATAATCTGTAATTGTTGTAGCAAGAATATAATTATTTGAATTGCTACTTAGTAAATTAATTATTTTGCTAGAGTCAGATGTACCTGACATTACTATTGCTCTCATTTATTTAATCCTCTAGTTTTTTTTTAAAATAAAAATAATTATAGTATTATTAAATTTCTTTATATTTTTATAATGCTTTTCATTATTCATTTAATTATTTATATTTTCATATAATAAAATATTACATCAAGTTGATTTTATTTTTTCATAGTCATAATGTATTTTATTTAATGATTATTAAAAATTGATTTTATATTATTTAAAAAAAGAAATTAAATGGGGGATGAATGTTTTAAAATATTTAGTTTATGAATTTATCTTCAGCTTTTACTATTATTCTTTCTGCTATTACTATTGTTAATGCAATTATTATTATTGAAATCCAATTTTCAATTGGTATTGCAGTTGTTCTGAATATACTTTGTACTCCTGGTATGTATATTGCACATAATTGTAATATGAATGATAATAACACTGCAAATAATAATGTTCTGTTTATTTTAGTTCCTTTGGATTTACAATTGAATACATTGAATAATTGGTACATTACAAATACTGTAAATGCTATTGTACTTGCAAGTATTGTTGGTGTTCCTATTGATAATTCATAGAAATATAATCCTAATGTACCGATTGCCATTACAATACCAATTAATATTATATGTATTAGATTATGTTTGGATAATATATCTTCATTTGTAGGTTTTCTTTCCATAACATCAACATCAGGAGCTTCTACTCCTAAAGATTGTGCTGGTGGTCCATCCATGATTATGTTTATCCATAATAATTGTACTGGATTGAATGGTAATGGAATTGACATTAATGTTGTTGTTAATACTGTTAATATTGCTGCTATATTAGTTGATAATTGATATTTAATAAATCTTTTAATGTTAGCAAATATTGTACGTCCTTCTTTTATTGCAGAAATTATGGTTGCAAAGTTATCATCTTGTAATATCATATCACTTGATTCTTTAGCAACATCAGTACCTGAACCCATTGATACTCCAATATTAGCTGTTGTTAATGCTGGTGCGTCATTTACTCCATCTCCTGTCATGGATACGGTTTCACCATTATTTTTCAATGCTTTTACAATTCGAACTTTTTGTTCAGGGAATACTCGAGCATATACATTTACTTTATTAACTTGTTTTTCAAATTCTTCATCTGATAATTTATCTATTTCAGGTCCAGTTAATACTAAATCACTATTTTCAATTCCTACTTTTTTAGCTATTGCTCGAGCTGTATCTTTATGATCTCCTGTAATCATTTTTACTTTTATTCCTGCAGATTTACATGTTTCTATTGCAGGGAATACTTCTTCTCTTGCTGGATCCATCATACCAATTAATCCAGTAAAGATTAAATCTTCTTCTAATTCATAATCATTATATTTACTATAATCATCAATTTCTTTGTAGGATAATGCTAGTACTCTTAGAGCTTTACTTGTAAATTCAGATATTTTATTTTGTATTGTTTTTATTTCTTCATCTGTGATTGGTGTAACTGTTCCATTGTTATTTATGTAACTACATTTTTCTAGTATTATTTCAGGTGCTCCTTTGATGAGTACATATTCTTTGTTATCTATTTTATCAATAGTTGTCATTCGTTTTCTATCACTATCTAATGGTATTTCATGTAATTTTTCATGTTTTGCATTAGCATCATAATTATTTTTCATAGCAAATTCTAGTATGGAAACATCTGTTGGATCTCCAAGTCCTCTTTCTTTTTTAGGATCTATTTTTGCATTGTTACAGTATCCAGATATTTTGTAAGATAATTCTTTATCGGTTAAGTATGTATCAGTTACTGTTAATTTATTTAATGTTAATGTTCCTGTTTTATCAGTACATATTACAGAACATGAACCTAATGTTTCAACTGCTAATAATTTTCTTACAACTGCTTGATGTTTTGCCATTCTTTGCATTCCAAGAGCTAAAGTAAGAGTCAATATTGCAGGTAATCCTTCAGGTATTGCAGCTACTGCTAATGATACTGCAGTCATGAATGTACTTGCAGCAGGTATCCCTTGTAATAGTTCTAATATGAATATAAATACACAAACAACTACTGCTAATAACCCTAATGTTTTTCCAAGTTTATTAATTTTTATTTGTAAAGGTGTATCTTCATCTTCTTCTTGGATCATTGATGCTATTTTTCCAATTTCTGTGTCCATTCCAATTTCTGTTACAACACCTTCTCCTCTTCCTTTTGATATTCCTGTATTCATAAATACTATATTATCTTTAGAAGTTGATTCTTCATTTATGTTGGTTACAGCTTCAGCTGTTTTAGTAACGGGTAATGATTCACCAGTAAAAGATGATTCATTTACTTTTAGATCATATGTTTTTATTAATCTAATATCTGCAGGTACATTATCTCCTTCTTCAAGAAGAACAATATCTCCTTTTGTCACATCTTCAACGTTAACTTCTTGTTTTTTACCATCACGTTTTATTATTGCAGTTTTGTTTGCCATGGATTTAAGTTTCTCCATTGCATTTTCAGCTTTGTTTCCTTGTTGATATCCAATTACTGCATTTAATATTACTACAAAAAATATTACACCAGAATCAATATAATCACCTATTGCTGCAGCTATAACTCCTGCTATAATAAGTAAAATCATTAAGGGCTCAATAAATTGTTTTAGAAACTTTTTTAAATTACTTTCTTTTTTCTTTTCTTTTAATGCATTTTTTCCATATTTTTGAATTCTTAATTCTGCTTCTTGTGTTGTTAATCCGTTAGGTGAAGTATTAAGTTCATTTAATGTATCAGTTACTGATTTTTCTTCCCATTTCATTTATACTAATTCCTCCTTTTTCATTATATAAAATGAGGTTTTATGATAATTAATTAATTTAAATTTATTTTGAAGATTATGATTTATTTCTTCTGTACTTAGTGGTTTAATTATTAAATCTGCATTAATTTTTTTAGCTAATTGTACTAAGTCTTGTTGTAATTCTTCAGGGGGTCTTATAGAATATATTAAATCTGCATCTTTGTATAATTTTAAGTTCGGTTTGGTTATATCATCTTTTATTATTTTTTCATTTGTAGGATGTATATCTATTAATTTTATATTAATTGACAATTCTTTTTCTATTATTTGACTTGGTGTTAATACTTTTCCTACTCCAATTTCTATGATATGATTGTTTTTATTGTAGTTTTCTATTATGTAATCTGTAAAATTTTTCCATATCTGATTCAACATTATCACTCTTTTCATATTATATTCATATTTTAATTTGATATAATTTTCAAAATTATATATTTATCATGATAATTCATTATAATCCCTAGGATATACTCCTTATTCGGATTACAACTTTTATATGGATTACTTAATTAAAAATAGTATCTTTACTGTTATTATTATTACATAACATTATTTTATTTTCTTTATCTAATATTATTTATATATTACTGTATGTTCACTTTTTTTTATTTAATAATTTATTAAAAATTTTAGTTTAAATAAATATCTCTTTATTTTAATATTTATTTTATAAATAACTTTTTTTTTTATTAGAATTGATTCTATATGATCAGCTTATAATAATGAATAGAATAATAAATAATTTCCATTATTTTAAAACTTTTTTATTTTTTCAAGTATTTTTTAAAATAAACTATTTAACCTAATAATACAAAATTTTATAATATATCTTGAATAGTTAAAGGGTGTTATTTTTTGTGTATAGTGTAAATTTATATAATGAAACAAACAAATTACTTTCTGAATTTGAAATAGAAAAGATTAATGAATTTGATTCATCTTCTTTTGTAAATTATGTTCCTTCAATGAAATATGAACATATAAAATTTTTAAATCAATTTGTTAATACAGGAATTACTGTTCTTATTCCAAATAGTAATATGGATGATTTTATAATTCAATATAGAAATAATACTGTTATGAATTATTATCCTTATGAAACTCAACACTCTTTAGAAGGAGCTTTAATTATTAAAACTATTTTTAAAAATGATAAAAAGAAAATCATGTTAAATCTTTTTAGAGAAGTCTATAAAACAGATAGTTCTAGATTTATTAATCTAAATTTATTTGAAAACCATCAAATGATAAAAAGTTTCAGAATTAAAATAATAAGATATTGTGATAAAATCTTTTATTTAATTAGAGATATAACAACTATGACTTTTTTAAAAAGACGTGAAAAAATACTTTTCGAGAATTATTTTAATAATACTATTATAATTCAAAATAAAAAGATTATTCAAGCTAATAAAACTTTTTTAAAAACATTCAATATTAAAAATTTATCTTTTGATACTTATAAAAAATTTTTTTCAGAAATTAAAGTTATAGAAGGACCTTCACTTCAAGAATTGAGAGAAATTTATTTGGAAATACTTGGTCAAGAATTATTCCATTATTATGAAAAAGTACATATTCTATTTTCTGGTGATGACTATTGGTTTAATGTTTACATTACTTTTACAACTTATAATGATAAACCTGCGGTACTAGTAGTTTTTAATGATATAAGTGATCAACAAAAAACAACAATAGCATTAAAAGAAAAGTCTAAAGAAGCTTTAACTTTGCAAAAAGAATTATATAAAATACAATCATTTAGTAGAACTGGTATGAGTTATCAAAAAGGAAATAGTCCTTTAATATCAACACCTGTTGTATTTGATGCTTTAGGTATTGATCCTAAAGATTTTAATAATTATTCAGGTAACTTTTTAGAATATGTATTAGAAGAAGATCAAAAAATATTAATAGACTCACATAAAAAATGTACACCTACCAATCCTGAAAATATTTTCATGATAAGAGTTAATACAAAAATGGGAATCAGACATGTAAATGTTTATCTTATATATGACTTTGATGAAGAAGGTAATTATATTGGACGTGTTGATTTTTATCAAGATGTAACAGAATTAATTGAATCTGAAAATAACTTAAAAACAGCATTAAATGAAAAAGATACTCTTTTAAAAGAAGTGCATCATAGAGTCAAAAATAATCTTCAAATTATTTCATCTTTAATTAATTTAGGTGAATATTATAAATCAGATAATCCAGAAAATCTTATTGAAGATATTAAAAATCGTATAAATGCAATGGCATTAGTACATGAGAAAATCTATGCTTCTGATACATTAGATAAAATTAACATGAAAGAATATATTAAATCTATTGTTACTTCACTGTTTAATTTATATAATGCGGATATTACATTTATTCCAGACTTAGATCCTGTTGAAATTGAACTTTCAGAAGCTATACCATTAGGTTTAATTCTCAATGAATTAATTACTAATGTAATTAAATATGCATTTCCAAATAATCAGTCAGGTGATTTGTATATTTCACTTAAAGAAGATAATGATATTATTAAGTTAATTTTTAAAGATAATGGTGTAGGATTCCCTGATGATTTAAATGTGGAAGATTTATCAACTCTGGGTATGGTTGTTGTTAAGAATTTGACATATCAAATAGATGGAACAATTGAGTTGCATAATGATAATGGTGCATATATAGAAATTGTTTTTAATAGAAATCAATAATTTTTTTTTAAATTTATATCTCTTTTTTTAATTTAGAAATTTTTAAACTAATATATAATGTATAAATTGATTTTTGCCGATATTTGTTTTTACTTTAATACTGATTTGAATAATGTTCTAATATTTAAGTATTATATTTAAAATAAAAGTTACAATAATCTTTATTTGATTCAATTAGTTTTAATATCAATTATAAATATATCTAGTGATATAAACATTATTAGTTAATTTAAGGATTTTAAAATAATGATTATACGAGATTTTAAGTTATCTGATTTGGATCGTATTCTAAGTATTGAATTTGAAGAATTTAATGATCCTTATCCTGCAAATATGATTTTACAATTATATGATTTAGGAGCTGGATTTCTAGTAGCAGAATTAAATCATATTGTAGTAGGATATATAATTTTTTGGGTAAAGGAAAACAGAATAGGACATATCATTGTTATAGCTGTAGATAGTGAATATCATAACATGCAAATAGGAACAATATTGATAAAAAAATCAATAGATATATTCAAAAGAAATAAAATTAATAAAGTTATTTTAGAAGTTCGTAAATCAAATATAAAAGCAAGAAATTTCTATCAAAAAAATGGATTTGTACCTACAGATGTAACACCAGGATATTATGATGATGGTGAAACAGCTATTATAATGCAATATTATAATTCAGATTAAATTAATAAAAATTTTATTAAATAATAATTTATGACTTTTTTTTCCGTAACTTTTTTTTACTATTGAATACTATATATTAATATTAGAAATGAATAAATGGAAATTGTTTAAAATATTTTTTTTAAAAATACTCATATAATTTCCTATTCCTAGTTTAATAATGATTTCTATCTTAAATAATAGAATTAAGGCATGTTTTCGTTCATGTTCTTATAAAAAAGAGTAAGGGTTTGGTAACAATCAGAGAAAATTTTTTCTATTTTTTATAATTAAATTAAAAAATTATTAGATAATTTACTGAAAGAATAGGAACTTTTTTATAGTAATTTTATATTATTTACTATTAGAAAAATTATGTTTTTATTGTTATCAATTATTTTATTGATATTATTTAGTGATTAAATTAGGTAAACGTTAATTATTTGTTTACATTTCATTATTATTTTAATATAACAAAAAATTAAGGATTTAGTATATTGTTTGATATACTAAAATCATTTATCAAATAGGGGTTTGAAATGGCAAAAATTGCAAAACTAGCATTAGAAGATGGTACTATAATAGAAGGTCAAGGTTTTGGTGCTGAAGCAATCAGATCTGGAGAAATAGTTTTTTCAACATCAATGACTGGATATGTAGAATCATTAACTGATCCATCTTATAAAGGTCAATTATTAATGTCTACTTATCCATTACAAGGAAACTATGGAGTATCTTCTGATTGGTATCAGTCTGATGATATAAAAGCTGAAGCTTTTATTGTAAGACAAGTATGTAAAAAACCGTGTCACGCGAAATCGGAAATGACACTATCTGAATTTTTAGAAAAGTACAATGTACCAGGTATAAGTCATGTTGATACACGTGCTTTAACTTTAAAAATCAGAGAATTAGGATCCATGAAAGCAGCAGTTGCAAATCAGGATATAAGTGATGAAGATCTATTAAGTATGGTAGAAAGACAACCTTATATTGAAGATATGAAATTAGTTAATCAAATAACTGTTAAGGAACCAAAAGTTATTAATGAAAGACAAGATTACAATGTAGTTGTATTAGATTGTGGTGTTAAAAGGAATATCTTAAAAGAACTCACAAAACGGAATGTAGGAATAACAGTAGTACCACCAAATACATCTGCAAAAGATATTTTAGATTTAGATGTTGATGGAGTATTAATATCCAGTGGACCTGGAAATCCAGAGAATGTTGATTCAATACAAGATACTATAAAAAAAGTAGCTGAAAGAATGCCAATATCTGGAATATGTTTAGGACAACAAATCACAGCATTAGCTTATGGTGCAAAAATTTATAAAATGAAATTTGGTCATAGAGGATCAAATCAACCAGTAAAAAATCTTAAAACAGGGCAAGTATATATAACATCACAAAATCACAGTTTTGCAGTAGATCCTGAATCAATTAAAGGTACTGATTTAGAAGTTACTCAAATAAATTTAAATGATAACTCACCAGAAGCAATTGTACACAAAGAATTACCAATTTCATGTATACAATACCATCCAGAAGCAGGACCAGGACCACATGACTCAAGAAAATTCTTTGATGAATTCTTAGATACAGTTAAAAAATACTAAATAGTAGAACATTGCTTAATAAAGGAAAATAATTATTTATTTTTAGGGGTTAATAATATATGCCAAAGGATGAAAATATAAAAAAAGTACTTGTAATAGGTTCAGGACCTATACAAATAGGACAAGCAGCAGAATTTGATTATTCTGGATCACAAGCATGTAAATCATTAATGGAAGAAGGTGTAGAAACAATATTGGTAAACAGTAATCCAGCAACAATACAAACGGATATTGATTCAGCAGATAAAGTTTATGTTGAACCATTAACAGCAGATATAGTTGCTAAGATTATTGAAAGAGAAAATGTTGATGCATTATTACCTACAATGGGTGGACAAACTGGATTAAATATAGCTACTGAACTTGATAAAATGGGAGTATTAGATAATATTACTGTTTTAGGTTCAACAGCTGAAACCATTGCTAATGTAGAAGATAGGGAATTATTTGGTCGTTTCATGGAAAAATTAAATGAACCAATACCAAAATGTCATGCAGTAAATTCATTAGAAGAAGCTGAAGAAGCTGTAAAAGATATAGGTTATCCTGTTATTGTAAGACCAGCATTTACACTAGGTGGAACTGGTGGTGGAGTAGCAAATAATAAACAAGAACTTAAAGAGATAGCAACTCATGGATTAGAAATGAGTTTTATTAATCAAGTTCTAATAGATGAATCTGTAATGGGTTGGGAAGAATTCGAATATGAAGTAATGCGAGATAAAAATGATACTTGTATTATAATTTGTAATATGGAAAATATTGATCCAATGGGAATTCACACTGGAGAAAGTATAGTAGTAGCACCAACACAAACTCTATCTGATGAAGATAATCAAAGACTTAGAGATGCATCTATAAAAATTATAAGAGCTTTAGGTATACAAGGTGGATGTAATATACAATTTGCAGTACATCCTGTTACAAAAGAATATAAAGTAATAGAAGTTAATCCTAGAGTAAGTAGAAGTAGTGCATTAGCTTCTAAAGCAACAGGTTATTCTATAGCTAAAATATCTGCAAAAATAGCATTAGGTATGACTCTTGATGAAATTCCTAATGATATAACAAAAGAAACACCTGCTTCATTTGAACCAGCATTAGATTATGTAATAGTCAAAATTCCAAGATGGCCATTTGATAAATTTAAAGGAAACACTAATGAATTAGGAGTTCAAATGCAATCTACTGGAGAAGTAATGGCAATAGGACGTACAATAGAAGAAGCATTACAAAAAGCTATACGATCTTTAGATATCGATCAAGAAGCATTTGAATATACAGAATACACAGATTATGAACTTGAACATGCAACAGATCAAAGAATATTCCAAGTTTATTCAGCATTAAAAGATGGAAAATCTATAGAAGAAATAGAGAAAATCACTAAAATAAACCCGTTCTTTTTAGGTAAAATACAAAATATAATAAACAAAGAAGAACACTTAGAATCACAAGGTAGCAGTTTATTATATGATAAACAATATTTCAAAAAATTAAAACAAGAAGGATTTTCAGATAAAAGAATCGGTCAAATATTAGGGTTACCTGAAGCTAATATAAAAGAAGCAAGAACTGAAATGGATCTTAAACCAGAATATAAAATGGTAGATACATGTGCAGCAGAATTTGAAGCAAAAACACCTTATTATTATGGAACATTTGATTCAACAGATGAAAGTATACCAGATAATAAGAAAAAAGTTTTAATTTTAGGAGCTGGACCTATTCGAATAGGACAAGGAATAGAATTTGATTACTGTTGTGTACATGCATCATTAGCTTTAAAAGATGAAGATGTTGAAACAATTCTTGTAAATAACAATCCAGAAACAGTAAGTACTGACTATGATATTTCTGATAAATTATACTTTGAACCATTAACACCAGAAGATGTAACAAGTGTAATTGAAGAAGAGAAACCATATGGGGTAATTGTACAGTTTGGAGGACAAACATCAATTAATCTAGCTAAAGATATAGAAAAAACAGATGCTAAAATATTAGGAACACCTTATGAAAGTATTGATATGGTAGAAGATCGTGAACAGTTTACAGAAGTATTAAATGATCTAGGAATACCTCAAGCAGAATATGGAATAGCAAAATCATTAGAGGATGCTAGAGAAGCTGCACATAGAATAGGATTCCCCGTACTTGTAAGACCATCATATGTACTTGGTGGACGTGCAATGGAAATAGTTTACGATGATACTGAATTAGATAGTTATATGAAAGAAGCTGTAAAAGTTTCAAAAGAACATCCAATATTAGTTGATAAATTCTTAGAAGATTCAATAGAATTAGATGTTGATGCATTATCTGATGGTGAAGATGTATTTGTATGTGGAATAATGGAACATATAGAAGAAGCTGGAATTCACTCTGGAGATTCTGCTTGTGTAATACCACCACAAACAGTACCTGAAAATATCATTAAACAAGTTGAAGATTACACTAGAAAGCTTGCTTTAAAATTAGGTGTTATTGGATTAATGAACATTCAATATGCAGTAAAAATGGATCCTGAACCAAAACTATATATTATAGAAGCAAATCCAAGAGCAAGTCGTACAGTACCATTTGTAAGTAAAGCAATAGGAATACCTATAGCAAAAATAGCAGCAAAATTAATGTTAGGATATAAACTTAAAGATTTCGAACTTAAAAGTTATGCTGACATAAAACATGTAGCAGTAAAAGAATCAGTATTCCCATTCTTAAAAATACCTGATGCTGATACAGTATTAGGTCCAGAAATGAAATCAACTGGAGAAAGTATGGGTATTGATAAAAACTTTGGATTATCCTATTACAAAGCACAACTAGCAGCAAATATGAGATTACCTACAGAAGGTAAAATATTTTTAAGTGTACGTGATAATGACAAACCAAAAATAGAACCAATAGCTAAAAAAGCAAAAGAATTAGGTTTTGAACTAATTGCAACTAAAGGCACTGCAGAAGCAGCTCCTAATGTTGATATTGATGTCATTAGAAAAGTTAGCCAAGGTTCACCAAATATCAGAGATGCAATGCTTAATGGAGAAGTAGCATTTATTATCAATACACCTTCTGGAAAACAATCCGCTGATGATGGTTATATCATTAGAAGATTAGCAATTGAAATAGGAGTTCCTTACGTTACTACTATAGCTGGAGCAAATGCAGTTCTAAAAGCTATAGAAGAAGTAAGTTCTGGTAAAATAAATGTTAAATCATTAAATGAATACCAAGAATAAATACTATTCAAACCCTTTCCCTCCTATTCTATTTTTAATTTTTAATTTAAATAACTAAAAATAATATAACTATTTTATTAAAAAAATTTGAGGATTTATTATTATGATGACAATAAAAAATGGACTAGTATTAATAGGTCCAAATCTACAGCCAACTAAAACAAATGTTATAATAAATGATGAAGGAACTATAACTAAATTATCACCAAACTATGAAGAAGGTGAAATAATTGATGCTACAAACTGTATTGTGACACCAGCATTCATAAATGCACATATTCATATTGGTGACTCTATCATAAAAGATGTAGGTGATGGACTTTCTATACAAGAATTAGTAGAACCACCCAATGGATTGAAACATCAAAGACTAAAAAATGCAAATAGACAAGATTTAATTGATGCAATGCATGAAACAGCTAAAGAAATGTTATACTCAGGAACATCTACATTTATTGATTTCAGAGAAGGTGGTCTTGAAGGAATTAAAATGCTTAAAGAAGCAGTATTTGATCTTCCAATAAATGCATGTATATTAGGACGTAGTGAAAAATATTATGAAAAAGATATTAATCCAACAGAAATACAAGAGATAACTAGAGAATTACTTCAACATTGTGATGGAATAGGATTAAGTGGAGTAAAAGATATTAATCCAGACACTATGAAAATCATTGCAGATGTTTGTCAAGATGAAGATAAATTAGCTGTTATCCATGTTGCAGAATACTATGATTTACAAAGAGAATCTTTACAATCAACTAAGAAAACAGAAATACAAAGAGTATTAGAAGCTGGATTTACAATAATTGTTCATGCAACTAACCCTATGGAAACAGATGTTGAATTGTTAAGAGATGTTAATCCATATATAATTGCCTGTCCAAGATCAAATGGTATGTTATCTGTAGGTGTACCTCCTTTAGAGTTGTATCGTCAACAAGGAATAGATATAGCATTAGGAACAGATAATGTAATGTTTAATAAACCTGATATGTTCCATGAAATGGAGTATACACTTAAATCTATACGTGGTGTATATGATAACAAAATAAAAGCAAGAGATATATTAAAAATGGCTACTATTAATGGATTTAAAATATTAGGTAAAGATATTAGTATAACTGAAGGTAATGTTTCAGATATCCTTGTGATCCGCCAAAAATCTGAAGACCCTTACTTATCTATAGTAAATAGATCCTCTGACACAGATATTGTTAATTTTATCATGGGAAATCAGATGCGATAAAAGACTAAAAAAAAGTTAAATGGGGTTAAAAAGAAGATATATACTTATTTATCCATATTTTCATAATCATACTCTGGAGCTTTTTGTTTATTCTCTTTCATTTCTTTTTCATTTTCTTTTTCAAGCTCTTCAAGTGAAATTAAGTGTTCGGATAATTGTTCTCTTATGTCATCAGGTATTCTCACCGGTTTTTGTTTGATAAAATCAAAATGAACCATTACAGCTTGTCCTGATACTTTTAATTCTCCATGTTGCCAAGCTTCATGTTCCACAGTTAATGATGTATTACCAATTTTTATAACGTGAGTTCTTATTTCAATATCTAATCCAAAGAACATTTGTCTTAAGAAATTAAAGTCTGTTTTAACCATTATTAGATTCCATTTTTTATAATTTAATTCTAATGTAGGAACAAACATTTTAAATATAGGATTTCGTGCTTGTTCAAACCAAATAGCTAAGACTGTATTATTTATATGTCGTAATCCATCTGCATCTCCAAATCGGGGTGTTACAGTTGTTTTAAACATTTATTCATCTCCTTTTTGTTTAAATGATCATCTTTTTAAATTAGTTATATATCCTCTAATATTATTTTTATAAAAAGTTACTTTTATTTTTATGTTTTTTTAAATTTCTTAAATAATTTATATTATATTTTTAGCAAGGTTTTGTTATATAATTAATTTAATTACATTATATTTTGATATAAAATGAGTAAATTTGTATTTTAAAATAAGATTGTTTTTAAAAAAATAATTAAATGAATATTAAAATTAATGTATTCTTTGTAATAATATTCATTTATCCGTTTGTTGTCACACCCGTTCCAGTATCAGCTGTTGTTTTCGGAGTTACTACATCACCTGAATCAGATGAACTGCTTGATCCATTTGTAGTAGAAGTACCTGAACTGCTTGATCCATTTGTAGTAGAAGTACCTGAACTGCTTGATCCTGAACTACTATTTGTTTTAGCGGATGTTGTAGAAGCTGTACTATTTTTAGAAGTATTTGAAATGGAAGTTGTTCCTGAATTAGTATTTGTAGTCGATCCTGTACTATTGGATATAGTCACTGTTGTTGGAGTTATATTTATTGCATTGGATCCTGAAGTTATACTAATATTATTTGGTTCAAATTGATTATCATGTATAGGTTTCATTATATTTCCTGAATCTATAATAGATGTTGGTAATATGGCTTGACTTATGTCTTCACCGATATGTAATGCTCCACCAATTGAACCTATACCAAAAGCTACTATAGATACAAGTAATATTATCATAATACTTCCTGAAGTATCTTTCATATAATCATCTCCATTATGATTAAAGGAACTATAATTTTATTTATTCAACTGTTACACATTTAGCTAAATTTTTAGGTTTATCTGGATCTATTCCTTTCTCTACACTTATATAGTAAGCTAGTAATTGTAAATCAATAATATATAGTAATGGTGATATGATTTCATCAATCGTTGGATTGAATAATAATTTATCTTCTATGTCTTCTATTAATGGATCATCTTTTGATCCAAGAACTATAACATCAGCACCTCTAGCCATTACTTCTTGTAGATTATTGAATGTTTTATTATGATTAGAACCTGGTGGTAAAATTCCTACTACAGGTATTCCTTCATCAATCAGTGCTAAAGGTCCATGTTTTAATTCTCCAGAAGCATAACCTTCACCATGTATATATGTTATTTCTTTAAGTTTCAATGCTCCTTCTAATGCTGTTGGATAACTGAAACCTTTTCCAATATAGAAAAAGTCATTTGCATATTTATATTTTTTAGCTATTTCTTTTATCTGTTCTTCTTTACAAAGTAGTTCTTCAGATAGCTCTGATAATTTATATAATTTTTCAATTAATTTATCATTTTCTCCAAGATATGCTACTAAAAGATAAATACATAATAATTGACTTAAATATGTTTTTGTTGCAGCTACTCCAATTTCAGGTCCTGCTCTTGTATATATCACATGATCTGCTTCTCGTGTAATTGAACTTCCAACTACATTTACTATAGCTAGTGTTTCTGATTTTGCTTTTGCAATTCTAAGAGCTTTTAATGTATCTGCTGTTTCTCCAGATTGTGTTATAAATATTACTAATGTATGGTCATCTAATGTTTTTTGGAAGTATTCAAATTCAGAAGCTAATATTACTTCGGTAGGTATGCCTATTTGTGATTCAATTAAATATTCTCCAACTAAAGATGCATGATAAGAAGTTCCACAAGCTACAAAACATATTCTATTGAAATTTTTAAATCTTCTAACAATTTTTTTAATTTTTGGTGCTTCACTTAATGTATCTTTTATTATTTGAGGTTCTTCATGGATTTCTTTTAGCATGAAATGATCGAAACCACTTTTTTCAGCCATTTTTGGATCCCAATCAATTATTTTAACTTCTTTATTTATTGGATTAAGATTTGTATCTTTGACTTCTACTTTGTCTTTGGTTAATACGACTATTTCATTATTATTTAAATACATTACTTTTTTTGTTTCTGAAAGAATTGCTGGAACATCTGATGCTAAAAAGTTTCCATTATCTGTTAATCCAACTATTAATGGACTTTCATTTCGTACTCCTATTATTTTATCAGGTTCATCAGTACAAGCAATTGCTAAAGCATATGATCCATTTAATCTTTTAATTGTTTTTTGTACAGATTTTAAAAGATCATGTTCTGTTTTCATATATTCTTCTATTAAATGAGGAATGACTTCTGTATCTGTATCTGATTTAAATTTGTGACCTTTTTTTATAAGTTCATTTTTTAATTCTTTGTAATTTTCGATTATACCATTATGTACAACACTTATTTTATTATCACAATCATTATGTGGATGTGCATTTTCTGCTGTAGGAATTCCATGAGTTGCCCATCTTACATGTGCAATACCAGTTGTTCCTTCCATATCAGCTAAGTTGATTTCAGCATCAACTTCATTTATTTTTCCACTTCCTTTTTTAACATTGATCTTATTTGTAACAGTTGCTATCCCTACAGAATCATATCCTCTGTATTCTAATTTTTTAATTGATTTTAAGATTATAGGTGCAACTTTTTGGTTATCCATTACACATCCTACAATTCCACACATTATTTAATCACCCTGAAACAATTGATTTCATAAAATAAATATGAGTATTTATCCATAAAGCTTATTTTCCTTTCGTTTAGTTTATTTTACATGATATATTATTATATTTTTTTATTTAATAATATTATTTTTTACTATTTTTTTAAATTAATGATTTATATTTATTGTTTTTAATATTAAATAAGTAATTTCTAATTTTTTTAGTTATTTTAAAATAGTATATTATACTATTAAATTATCTAATTCATATATTATAATACTTATTATAAACAGATATTATAATTATTATAAAATAATAAATTCTAGATTAAATAGAATATAATATTATACAAATTAAGAAATGAAATACATAGTGGAATTTAATATGAATGATATAAGAAAAGAATTGTTATATACCGGTAAAGCAAAAGATGTTTACAAAACAGATAAAGATGATGAAGTAGTAATTAAATTTAGGGATGATATAACTGCATTAGATGGTGGTCGAAAAGATACTCTTGATAAAAAAGGAGAGTATAATGCAATTATTTCTGCTAAATTCTTTGAGATATTAGAAGAGAAAGGTGTGTCTACACAATATATCAATCTTATTAATCCAGGTGAAATGCTTACAAAAAAATTAGATATGATACCTTTAGAAGTTATATGTCGTAATATAGCTGCAGGTAGTTTACTTAGAAAATATCCTTTCCATGAAAATCAAAAATTAGATCCAGCTCTAATACAATTTGATTATAAAAATGATGTATTTCATGATCCTATGTTAAATGATGCTATTATAGTAGCATTAAAAATTGCATCACAAAAAGATCTTGATAAAATACGTGAAATAACCCATGTAATAGATAAAACATTAACTAAATTTTTAAGACAAAGAGGTTTAATACTTGTAGACTTCAAATTAGAATTTGGTTATGATGAAAATGGTAATTTAGTAGTTGGGGATGAAATAAGTCCGGATACTGCTAGATTATGGGATAGTGATACTCTTGATAGCTTTGATAAAGATAAATTTAGAAAAGGAGAAAAAGGAGTAGTAAATGCATATCATAGGGTTGTAAATTTAGTATTAAATGATGAAGATAAAGAAAGATGGTATAAAACAGAATATTAATATTTAATTATACTATTAAAAAAGGAGAATTAATAATGAAATATAATGTTGAAGTAAGAGTAAGTTTAAAAAAAGGGATGTTAAATCCTGAAGCATCTACCATTCAAAAAGCATTAGCATTACTTGATTATAAAGTAGAAGATACACAAACTGAAGACATTATCAAATTTACAGTAACAGCTGAAAATACTGATATTGCAAAAGAGCAAGTAGATGAAATGTGTCAAAAATTACTCTGTAACCCTGTAATACATGATTATGAAATAAATATTAGTGGGGAATAAACCTTGACTGACTTAACTGATGTTAATGTGGGAATTATACGATTTCCAGGATCTAACTGTGATAGAGATATACATTATGCAGTAAATTTAGTAGGTGCTACACCAAAATACATATACTGGAATGAGACTGATCTTTCAAATATGGATGTTATAATAATTCCTGGTGGATTTTCATATGGGGATTATTTAAGAGCAGGATCTATAGCTGGAATTACACCTATAATCAATTCAATTAAAGAATTTGCAAAAGAAAATAAACCTGTTTTAGGTATATGTAATGGAGCTCAAATTCTTGGTGAGATTGATTTAGTACCTGGTGTATTTATAGAAAATGAAAATGCTAAATTCATATGTGAAAATAAAAAACTCAAGATAAATACTACAAGGACTCCTTTTACAAAACTTTATAAAAAAGGACAGATTGTTGATATGCCTATAGCACATAAAGAAGGAAGATATTATACAGATAATCTTGAGGAATTATATGATGATGATCAAATAGTACTAACTTTTGAAGGAGATAATCCAAATGGATCACTAGATAATATAACTGGTGTTTGTAATAAAGAAGGTAATGTATGTGCTGTAATGCCTCATCCTGAAAGGGCTGTTGAAAAATTATTAAGATCTGATGAAGGATTAAATTTTTTTAAAGGAATTATTGATTAATTTTAATAATAATTAATTAGTTTATTAATCTCCTCCCTTTTTAATTATAATTTTTAAAATTCTTTTTTTTAAAATTAATTGTGTTTTAATAAATTCATTAAATTAATTTATAAAAGAAATATGTTAATATTAATATAATAAGTAATTATAAATAATTAATAAAAGAAAACACTAAAGGAAGTGAATATCTATGACAGTACATATGATTGGAGCAGGACCCGGAGATCCTGAATTAATTACATTAAAAGCAATAAATGCATTAAAAAGAGCAGAAGTAATATTATATGATAAATTAGCTAATGATGAATTATTAAATTACGCTCCTGATGATGTTAAATTAATATACGTTGGTAAAAAAGCTGGTGAGCACTATAAAAAACAACCAGAAATAAATGAAATTCTTATTGAACAAGGAAAACAATATGATGAAGTTGTAAGACTTAAAGGTGGAGATCCATTTATATTTGGTCGTGGTGGCGAAGAAGAATTAGCTTTATTAAAAGAAGGTATCGATGTAGATTTTATTCCAGGAATTAATTCTGGTATAGGAGCAGCTACTTCAATAGGACTACCTTTAACTCATAGAGCTGTAGCAACTAGTGTAACATTAGTAACAGGTCATGAAGATCCGGATAAAACTGAAAAACAAGTTAATTGGGATTATACTGCTGATACAATTGTTATATTTATGGGTGTAGGTTTACTAAAAAAATATGTTCCAAAAATATTAGAATACAGATCACCGGATACTCCAGTATGTGCAATACATAATGGAACAATGCCTGATCAAAAAATTGTTATGGGTACCTTGGCTGACATTACTGAAAAACGTATTACACCACCATCTTTAATAATAATTGGTGATGTAGTAAATATATATAAAGAATGTTTAGACTTAAAGGAGAAAAAATAAATAATGACTGCTAATAATACTAACTTTAATAATAAAAAGATAGTAATAACACGTCCAATTGAGAGATCTGAATCTTTAGCAAAAATAATAAGGGAATATAATGGGGATCCTATAATAATTCCTACATTGGAATTACATTTAGTAGAATCACCCGAATTAATAAATATTGTTGATAATATAAATACTTTTGATTGGATTATATTTACATCTCCAGCAGGAGTAGAATCTTTCTTTAATTTATGTGACTCTAAAAAATTGTCTTGTAAAATTGCTGTAATTGGTGTTAAAACACAAGAAGAATTAGAAAAACATGGTTTAAGTCCAGATCTAGTTCCAGAAAAATTTACAGCAGAAGGTTTGTTAAAATCTTTTAAATCAATTGATATTAAAGATAAAAAAATAGCTTTACCTCGTACATTAAGTGCTCGTAAAGTATTACCTGAAGGATTGGAGGAGTATGGTGCTGAAGTTGTAATAGCTGAAGCATATACTAGTGGAATTCCTAAAGATAAAACAGATATGCTAAAATTAGTAGATATGATTTTAAATAAAGAAATAGATATTATAACATTTACAAGTCCTTTAACTGTATTAAATTTAATAGAATTAATTAAAGAAGAAAGAAAGGATGATCTTCAAACAATTCTTAATATATTAGGGGCAGATGTTATAATAGGATCAATTGGTCCAATAACTAGTAATGTATTATATGAATTTAATATTAAAACAGTTGAACCAGATAGATATACTGTAAAAAATATGATTGAAGCATTACTTGAAACGATTTAATAATATTTTATTTATTTTTCTTAATAAGGAGGTATTGAAATGGAAACGGTTGTATGGCCTGTTTATATAGATTCTAATTATTCTAGAGGAAATGGACGTAAATTAGCCTTAGAATATTGTGTTGATGATCCAAAAATACGAGAAATAAATTTTGCGGCTAAGAAACTAAAATTAGATCATAAAATGGAAGGGGGTAGTTCTTACCCTGGTTCTTGGTGGGAACGTTCTGGACGTGTAATCATTAACCGAGAAAATGTTACTAAACTAGAATTATTAAAAAATATCTCTAAAATGATAAAAGCATCACGTGAGAGAAAATAAAATAATTAATTTTTTTCTTTTTTTGTAATGAAAAATTTTAATTTAACATATTTTATTGAATAATTAGGGCAATGACTTTTTTTAAATAGTGGGGTATTACAAGATATGAGTACGATTACTGAAAAAAATAATCAATTGGAATTTACAAAATCTAGAGATCAAATGGATCAATTGTTATTAAAAGCTAAAGAAAAAATATTAGAAGCTGAAGATATAACCATATATACTCATACAGATTGTGATGGTATAACTGCAGGTAGTATTCTTTCTTCAATAATGGATAAATTAGAAATATCTCATACAGTTGATTTTGTTGATATTAATGAGGTTCCTGATCTTACAAGTGACACTGATCTTACAATATTTTCAGATCTTGGTTCTGGACAGGATATAACTAATGTATCTAAAAATAGTAATTCTTCAACTATAGTTTTAGATCATCATCCACCTATAAGAAAATTAGATTATTCCATGAATAATAATTTAATTGAAATTAATCCTAATTATTATGGATGGGATGGATCTTATACTATTTCTGGTGGTGGATTATCTTATTTACTTGCTAAAACATTTTATTTTTATGATCTGAGTTGGATGGGAATATTAAGTGCTATTGGTGATATGCAAAATAGTATGACTGGTTGTTTAAGAGGATTAAATACTGAAATCTTAAGTGATAGTAAAGAAGTAGGTAGTGTGGATTCAAATCAAGATCTTATATTGTATGGACGTCATACTAGACCATTATTTACAGCATTATCTTATTTTGGTGATGTGCATTTACCATTAACAAATAATCGTAATGAATGTATAATGTTTCTTGAAAACTTAGATATACCTGTAAAAAATAATCTTGGAAATGTAAGATATCTATGTGATTTATCTATGGATGAAAAAGGTCGTTTATTTAATGAATTGCTTAAAATGATGACTCGTGAAGTACCTGATCGTTATGTTAAATATGTACCAAAACTTATATCTGGTGAAACATATGAATTTACCTTTGAAGATGAGTACACTACATATAAAGATGCTAGTGAATATAGTACAGTTATAAATGCATGTGGTCGTAATAATCGACCTGAATTAGGTATGGAAGTTATAAAAGGTAATAGAGACTTAATAAATGATGAATTAACAACACTTGTAAAAGGACATAAAAGGTATTTAGCTGAAAATATGAATCGTGTTGAATCAGAAGGATCTGTTGAAATTTTAGATAATATTCAGTATTTTGATGGTACAGGTATTAAAGCTAGTGTAGTAGGTACTATAGCAGGGATGTTACTTAGTAATTATGATTGGCAAAAACCTATCATTGGATATACTCATATCGACAGTGATACTCCAGGTTATAAAGTTTCATTACGTTGTTCTAAACTATTAGGATATGATGGTATACATTTTGGTAATCTTGTACGTGATATCTCATCAAAATGTGGAGGATCTGGTGGAGGACATAGTGTAGCATGTGGAGCATATATTCCTGAAGAAAATATTGATAAATTTATTCAAACATTGAATAATTCAATTAAACTTAACAATTAAATAAAATATTATTTCTTATTTTTTTCAAATAAGAATTTTATTAATCTTTAAACGATTAAAATTAGCTTTTTTAAGTTATTAATCATAAAATTAATTAAAGATTATTTTATTTAATATTGTAAACATTTAAATAAATAATTAATAAAATATATTTACTAGAGATAAAAACAAGTAAATTTGATATATTATTGTGATATTATATACGAACTAATGAGGAGATAAATATATTATGCGAATTTTTAAAAATAAAGGAGAATTTACTAAATTCCAAATT
The DNA here is from genome assembly GCA_964399835.1 of uncultured Methanobacteriaceae archaeon. Taxonomy (GTDB): domain Archaea; phylum Methanobacteriota; class Methanobacteria; order Methanobacteriales; family Methanobacteriaceae; genus Methanosphaera. Next base: position 48,148 of record CAYNSJ010000001.1, read on the forward strand.
CTTGCAAAAATTGCACAGCAACAACCACATCTTAAACAAAAAGATATAGCTGATGAATTAGGTATAACTGTACAAGCAGTATCAGAAAACATAAAATCATTAGTAAAAGAAGGTTATGTTGAAACTGGAAGTTCAACATTTAGATATAAAATTACTAAAGATGGTATAGACAAGGTTAAAACAGAAGCAGTTAACCTTAAATCCTATTCTGACATGGTACTAGATACTATGAATGGTTATAAATCAATATGGCCAGCAATTGCAGCAGAAGATTTACATCAAGGTGAACAAGTTTGGTTAAATATAGAAGATGGAATATTATATGCCGATACAGAAGATAAATCAAGTGCATATGCTGAAGTATTTGCTGATGCATTAGAAGGTGAAGATGTAACACTTATTAATTTAGGTGGAGAAATTGAATTAGTGCCTAAAGATGTAGTCGTAGTTAAAATCCCACCAATAGCTGAAGGTGGATCAAAAGCATGTGATATGGATAAAATCCAAGAAATATACAGTCAAGAATTTGATAGAATTGGTGTAATGGGTACAAGTTCAAGAGCAATAACTAATTTCTTAGATGTTTATCCTGACTTTGAATTTGCTACTGCAGAAGCTACATGTAATGCAGCAGAAAAAGGATTAAGAGTATTAGTATTTGCAGTAGGTAAAATGACTAATCGTATAAGTCAAAAATTAGAAGAAAAAGGTATAGTATATTGTATTGAAGATGTTAAAAAATCATAAGATTTTTGATAATCATTTTCATCTTCCTCTCCTATCATTTAAATTTTTTTTAGGTTATTTTAATTTCAATATTATTATTTATTAATGCACAAAAAATTTAAAAAAAGAATTGTTTTTTTGTTTATTTATATGTATTACTTTAAAAAACTATTTTTTGTTATATTTAATACCTGTTGTATTGATTTTAGTAATAATACAATTGTCAATACTTGTATCTGGAGTATATGATAATGCAAATGCTGTATTTCCTAACATAGCCATTGATGCACCTATTGTCTCTTCATTAAGTATAGTGATTATTTCGTTGAGTTCAGAATCTACAAGTTCTGTTTGTTGAGCAAACTGCCAAGATAATTTTATAAAATTTGAAACATTAGGATTCTTTAATAAACGATTAAGTAATTTATTACCACTAGTATTAATTTTGTTTTTATGAATTGGATCATCAATAATATTACTAGTACTCAATAAACCAATTGTTTTTGTAATAACATATATAGGTCTATTTAATTGAATTTTATCAATAATACCAAAACATGGAGAACCTTCATGTAATCGTAGTACACAACCTCCATAAACTTCTGATATTACATCACCTAATCCACTTGATTGTGAGATTTCAGCACGATGAGCAATATCACCAGCAACACTATATGTAATGTTAATACCTAATAAATAAGGTAATGTAAAACTAATACCTAAAGAAAAACTAGCACTAGTACCAAAACCTGCCCCAATAGGTAAATTAGTATCATGGTTAATAAAAATATCATATTTTGATAAATCAATATTAAATTCTTTAGAAATTAATAGTACTGTAACTTTACTAATAGTATTTAATTTATCTTCTTTTCCATTTACTGTAATAATTAATTTTCCTGTTCCAGGTTTAACTTTTGTCTCTGTTACAACGCCTTCATCTAATGTAATACCTGCACCACGTGACCCTTTTAATGAAGGATCTTTATTGTCAATGATTTCAAAAAATCCAGTAATATGTCCAGGTACAAAAATACTTAGTTTATTAATCATGTAATTATTTATATTATTTCACATTCATAAATTAAATTATAATAAGTAAAAATAATTAAAAAAAATATCAACAAAAAATTATTATAAATTATTACCGAGGAGTTAAAAAAATAATGGCAGAGAATAAAAGAATAGATTTACATATGCATAGCTTATTTAGTGATGGTGAATTATTACCTTCTGAAATGGCAAGACGTGCAGATGTATTAGGTCATAAAGCAATAGCAATAACAGATCATGTAGATTCATCAAATATTGAAATAGCTTCAAAAATAGCAGAAACAGTCAATGATATAAGAGACAATTGGGATATAGAAGTAATTCCGGGAGTAGAAATAACTCATGTTCCTATAGAAATTATAGATAAATTAGCTAATAAAGCTAGAAATTATGGTGCAGAAATAATTGTAGTTCATGGTGAAACAATAGTAGAACCTGTAAGGCCAGGAACAAATCTTAAATCTGCAGAATGTCCTGAAGTTGATGTTTTAGGACATCCAGGATTAATAACTCCTGATGAGGTGCAAAAAGCTATTGATAATGATGTAGCATTAGAAATAAGTGCAAGAAAAGGACATTGTTTAGGAAATGGTCATGTAGCAAAATTAGGATTAGAATTAGGAGCAACATTAGTTCTTGATACAGATACTCATGCACCTGAAGATATGATAAATTATGAACTAGCTGAAAGAATTGCTAGAGGTGCTGAGATACCAGAAAAAGAAATTGAAAAAGTATTAAAAGACAATCCTGAAAGAATTCTTAAGAAAAAAGGTATTTTATAGATAAATTATTATCTATTTTATTTTTTTTTATGAAACTTAATATTTAACACTATACTCTAATACAATATCTTCATTAAGAGTATAAAAATTATCTAATTTTAAACTAATACAATTATTTATATTAAATCCATCACCATCTACAAATGTATTTGAGTGTTTACCACCTAAAATCATAGGTCCAATACATATAGATACTTTATCAATTAATTCATAGTTAAACATAGAATAGTTAAGTGTAGCCCCACCTTCAAGTAGTATTGTTTTAATACCTTTATTATACAATATATTCATTAAATTTACTAAATCAACTTTATCTTCTCCAGAAACTATTATTTCACATTTATCATTTAGTTTTTTTATATTATTTATTGGAGCTTTTTTAGAAACGGCAATGATTGTATGGGCATTACTATCTAAACAACGAGAATCACAAGGAGTACGTGCACGACTATCTATAATTATTCTTACAGGATTATCTTTTTTATTTGCATTAATTTTATGAACAGTTAATCTAGGATCATCTGTTAAAATAGTATTAATACCAACCATTATAGCATCAGATTCTTTTCTTATTTTATGTACACGTTCTAAATCTTTTTGATTAGAAATATTCATATTTCCTTTTTCTGGAGCAATTTTACCATCTACTGTCATAGCAGCATTTAATAAAACAAAAGGTTTATTCATATTATCACTCCATCTAATCATAGTTTAATTTAAGATTTCTTAATGTATTAACTATTTTTTCTCCATTACGTACTGCATTTATTAAAACTTCTTTAAATCCTTCAATTATATAATTATCATGTTTAATAATCCATAAAATCAAGTCAGGATTGTTTGTTAATGATAAATCTTCAAATAATATTTCTTCGGGATTATCTTCTGTAGAAATAGAAAGATGTTTTTCTCCATTAATTTCTCTCACGTGAATTGTAAAAATAGTTTCATCTTTTATACTAAAATAATCATTTGGTTCGGCAATATCTTGTACAGATTTTTCAATTTCTAAAAGATCTGATTTTATTTTAGTTTCATATTCTTTTCTTTTTTGTATATAAAGTTTTATCATATCATCCATATTTTATGCCTCATAGTTTTTTTTATAATTAATGATTAATTGATTTTTAAATATAATAAATATTAAAAAAAAGTTTATTGAAGAAAGTATAAAAGTAATTAGAATTGGTTATAAATTAAATACTGTTTTAGCATTTTTTTCTGTTTCATATTCAATTTCATCAAAATCTATATTTTTGGTTCTTTCGATACGTTCTATAGTTTGTCTTATATTTTTAGGTTGATTATTTTCATCTTTTATAGGTGATAAATAAGGACTATCTGTTTCTGTAAGCATGTTACTAAGTGGTACTTTTTTTATATTTTTCTTATGCTTTTTAGATCTTATAGAATTTGTTGCAAATGAAATATAATATCCATAATCTACTGCTTCAAGTGCTGTTTCTTTATCTCCACTAAAACAGTGAAATACAACATTAGGAATTTCAGTATATTTTTTAACAACATTTAACCCTTGTTTTTCAGCATCACGCACATGTAATAATATAGGCATATCATATTCTGTTGCAACAGTTAATAATCGTTCAAATATGGCATGTTGTCTTTTAAGATCTTGTTCAGAACGTTCTTCTGAGAAATCTAATCCAATTTCACCAATTGCTTGTATGTTATCAAGATTATCAATGATCTGATTTATTGTTTTATCTATAGTTTCTTTATTATCTGTCATTGTATATACAGGATGGTAACCCATAGTAGTTTTAATAAATCCTTTATGTTTTTTAGTTAGTTCCAATGATTTTTCATTACTTTTATAATCTGCTCCAGAGTCTATAATATACTTAAATTCTTCTTTACTATTTTTAATTATATCTTCTCTTGTATCATCAAACTCTGGGAAATTTAAATGACAATGCACATCTATCAATATTATACCTCCATAATATTTTATTTTCCAAATCTTCGTTGACGTTCAGTATATGATCGAATTGCTCTTAAAAAATCAACTTTTCTTAATTCTGGCCATAAACTATCAGTAAAGTATAATTCAGAGTATGATGATTGCCATAATAGAAATCCACTTAAACGTTCTTCTCCACTAGTTCTTATTACTAAATTAGGATCGTCTAAACCTTTTGTATATAAATTTTCATTAATTAAATCTTCATTAATATCTTCTGGTTGAAGTTTTCCTTCTTTAACTTCTTTAGCTAGTTTTCTAAATGCATCCACAATTTCTATTCTGCCATCGTATCCCATTGCTATATTTACTAATCTTTTATCATAGTTTTCTGTTGATTTTTCTGCTTCTTTGATAGCTTTTCGAACATTTTCGGGGAATAAATCTAATTTTCCAACAGCTTTTAATTTCACGTGGTTTTTGTGTATTTTTTCATTTGTACTTATGCTTTTAAAACTGTCTACAAATAAATTCATTAGATCTTTTACTTCTTCATCTGATCTTTTAAAATTTTCTGTTGAAAAAGCATATACTGTAACTATATCTATACCTAAATCTATACACCATTCTAACACATTTTCTAACGTATCTACACCACGTTTATGTCCTTCTATAGGGTTCATATTTCCTTGTATTTTAGAATAACGTCTATTTCCATCCATGATTATTGCTACGTGTTTTGGCATGTTCTTTTTGTCAAGTCCTTTTGAGATATACCATTCATAAATGGAATATAATGGTTGTAGTAATGTCATTTTTTTAGATCCCCTATAACTATATTATAGTATATGTCCTTTATTATATATTAAAAGAATTAATTTAGTATATACACTAAATTTACGATGTTATAATATTTTTTTATTTTTTGATTCAATAATATTTACCACTAAGTTTAAAGAGTTAATATATCCTTCTACACTTTGTGATCTGGAAGTATCAATGAATATGTTTGGTTGTTTTAAAGTTATAGCACCATAACTTTTAACTCCAGCTACTAATACTAAACTTCTAAATATTATGTTTCCAATTATTCCATCTGGTGCTATTATTATGTTTCTATGATCTTTCAATGCTTCTTCTATTAATATATAATAATGTTTTACATTATATTTATCTTTTAAATCACTTACTACTTGTTCACATTCTTCAATTGAACGATCTATCTTAACACTTCTGCCTTTGTCCTGTTTTCTTCCACCTGAAATCAATGCGATTTTAGGTTCATGATTACTTTTTTTTACAATATCTGAGCATTCAGCAATTATAGTTTCTTTTGCTTTTACTGTATCACATTCATCAATTCCAACAGGAGCTAACATAAATTTAAATCCGTCTTTTTCTAGTATAGATGCACGGAATATGTGAGGATAGTCTTTTTTTAAATCTAATATGATATTAGATTCTAATGATCCACGTACTACACCATCAATATTTGGATCATTAATATAATTCAATAGTTCTTCATTAGACTGTGCTATTACTACATCATACGGAACTTTTTCAACAGCTTTTAATACATTTTTGTTTTGACCTAATCCTATTGCTATTTTCATAAGTAAAAAACCTATTATTATTAATTTTTTAAAAGTAGTATTAATATTATATAATTTTATAAATTTAAAAAAGATAAAAGAATGAATATTTATTCATCTTTTGCAGCTTTCAATGCATTTTCGACAGCAGTCATGGTATTATCAATATCTAATTTGCTATGTCTATTTGATAAGAAACAACATTCAAATTGTGAAGGGGCCATGAATACACCTTCATTTAATAAAGAATTATAATATTTTGTAAATAGTTCTGTATCTGCTGTTTTAGCTGATGTAGCATCAATTACAGGTTCTTTTGTAAAGTATAATTGAGACATAGTTCCAATACCATTCATAGTAAAGTCTATATCTAATTTTCCAATTATATTTATAATTTCTTCTCTCATATATTCAGCTCTAACTGCCATTTGTTTGTAGAAATTATCATTTAATTGTTCGAGAGTTGCTATACCAGCTGTAACTGATACTGGATTTCCACTATATGTTCCTGCTTGGTATACATCACCGCTTGGAGCAATTCTTTCCATATACTCTTTTTTTCCAGTAAATGCTGCTATTGGGAATCCTCCACCTATTATTTTACCAAAAGTGGTTAAGTCAGGTGTAACTCCAAAGTATTCCTGAGCTCCTCCTTTAGCTAATCTAAATCCAGTTATTACTTCATCAAAGATTAATAAAATACCATTTTCTTCTGTAATTTCACGTAAAAATTCAAGGAACCCTTCTTGTGGTGGTATACAACCAATATTTCCCATTACAGGTTCCATAATAATACAAGCAATTTCACCCTTATTATCTTTAATTACTTTTCTTACAGCATCGGGATCATTAAATGGTATTACTAATGTATTTTCAGTTGCTCCTTCTGGAACTCCTGGAGAATCAGGTTTTCCTACAGCTCCAGATCCTGATTTTACAAGTACTGCATCATGAGCACCATGATAAGATCCATCAAATTTGATTATTTTATTAACCCCAGTTACAGCACGAGCTAATCTTATTGCACTCATAGTTGATTCAGTTCCTGTATTTGTAAATCTAACCATGTCAGCACATGGAACTCTTTTAACTACTTCTTTGGCTAATATTAATTCTTTTTCTGAAGGAGTTCCGTATAAAGTTCCGTAAGGTAACTGTTTGTTAACGGCTTCAAGTATTTGTCTATTTGAATGACCTAATACTAAGGGTCCATAACCTAAACAATAGTCGATGTATGAATTACCATCAACATCATATAATTTAGATCCTTCAGCACGTTTTACAAAGAATGGGTAGGGTTTAAAAGCTCTTACTGGAGAATCAACTCCTCCGGGTAAATACTGTTTTGCTTCTTCAAATAATTCTTTTGATTTTTCATGATTCATGAGATGTATACTCCTATATTTTCTATTATTTTAATTTTTTCTAATATTTAAAAGAGAATTTACTACTGCAACAGCTATAGGTGTTCCTCCTTTAGGTCCTGTTGTAATTACATGAGGAATTTCAGTTTTAGATAATGCTTCTTTAGATTCTGCAGCTCCTACAAATCCTACTGGTACACCTACAACAGCTTTAGCATTCATTTTTCCTTCTTCAACAAGTTTAATTACTTCAAATAATGCTGTTGGTGCGTTACCTATTGCTACAATACCTTCAAAACCATTTTCTGCAGCAACTCTCATAGCAGCTGCTGAACGAGTAATTTCCTCTTTTTTAGCTAATTTAATTGCTTGTTCATCTCTTATATAACAAGATACATTTCCTTCATATCGAGTAATACCTGCTTTAACCATATTTATATCAGTTAAAATATCTTCTTTTCTATCAAAACATCCTAAAGCAGTTTCAACAAAATTTGAACTAATTTTTACAAGTTTAGCATATTCTGGATCTGCAGTAGAGTGAACTACACGTTCTACAATATCTTTTTCTTCATAAGATAAATTTTTAGTATCATCATCAATAAGTGATTTGATAATTTCTCTACTTTTATTTGCAATATCATATCCTGGTTTAGTTGAGGCACCCATATTATACATAATTATTTCACTTCATTTCTTTGTATTTTTTAGTTTTTTTTTAAATTTTTTTTTTAGTAAATATAAATTAATAGATTAAATATAATCCACTTAAATTTTATTTATAATTATTTTATTTTATTATATTAAAATTATGTTTTACATATAATATAATACAATCTCAAATATTAACATAAGTAAATTAAATGAATATTGAAAAATAAATATAATACTAAAAAAGATAACAAAAAACATAAACAAAACATTCTTTGATAAAATGATAATATTAAGACGAAATAAAAAAATTGTAGAGTTATATCCAATAGGATCTGGAAAAGGGGCTTTAAATACAAGACGAAAACCTATATTTTATAGTTATATGAAACTTACTAATACTAATGGAAAAATAAGACCATATCGTTTTATAATTCAGCAGGATAATATAGAAACGTTAAAATCACCTAAAGATGCAATCAAAACATTAAGAAAGCAGAATGTATTATTAGCAACTAAAGATGAAGAAATTGAAGAAATGTTAAATTCATTAAATATTCCTTATAAATACACCAATATTTGTAGACATTGCACATTTGAAGATTACATAACTATACTAAAAAAATCATCTTCTTACAAATTATATGATGAATACATATGTAAACATTGTGCTGAACTAGAAATAAAACGGGTAATGCATCTAAGAGGATTTAAAGATGTAACTTTTTCAAATTTCAGAAAATTACTTAAAAAAACACATAATCTTGAAAAAATATTGGACATATTCGATCCTAAATTTAATCCTTTAAAAAATTCTGATTTAACATTATATGATAAAGTTAAAGTTAAAAAAGAACATTATCCTAAAGTACCTGTTAAAACTCTTAAAATACCAAAAAAATTTAAGAAAGTACTATCTAATAAAGTAAAAAATCTTTTACCAGTACAAATATTAGCCTTAAATGCAGGACTATTAGAAAATGAGAATTTACTTATTGTATCAGCAACAGCTTCAGGAAAAACATTAATTGGAGAATTAGCAGGAATACCAAAAGCAATGAACAATAGAAAATTCATATATCTTACACCATTAGTTGCTTTAGCAAATCAAAAATATCGCGATTTTAAAAAACAATATAATCCATTAGGATTAAATGTTGCAATAAAAGTAGGATCAAATCGTATAAAAGCTAAAGGTGAATTGACTATTAAAGATAAATCTATTCAGGATGCAGATATCATAGTAGCTACATATGAAGGAATAGACTTTTTATTAAGATCTGGAAAAGCTAATCAAATTAAAAACACAGGAACTGTTGTAATTGATGAAATACATATGTTAGATGAAGAGCAAAGAGGACCAAGATTAAATGGATTAGTTAAAAGATTAATTGATTTATTACCTAAAGCTCAGTTAATTGGATTATCAGCAACAATAAAAAATTCACAACAAGTAGCAAATGAGTTTAATATGAAACTTGTAGAATATAAACAAAGACCAGTACCATTAGAAAGACATTTACTTTTCACAAAATCGGAATATGAGAAAAAAGATTTAATTGGAAAACTAGCTAAACAAGAATTTGAATCAAAATCATCTAAAGGTTATAGAGGACAAACAATAGTATTTACGAATTCTAGAAGAAAAACACATCAAATATCTCAACAAATAGAGAAAAAAGGAATTTCAACAGCAGCATATCATGCAGGATTATCTTATTCTAAAAAGATAAAAATAGAGAAAGATTTTGCAAAACAAAAAGTATCTACAGTTGTAACTACAGCAGCATTAGCTGCAGGAGTAGATTTTCCAGCATCACAAGTACTTTTTGAAACTTTACGAATGGGTAATAAATGGCTTACAAACAATGAATTCTCACAAATGTTAGGACGTGCTGGAAGACCAACATATCATGATATAGGAAAAGTTTACTTATTACCAGAAATTGGTAAAGAATATAATAAGGAATCTGAGGAAGAAATTGCAATTGATTTATTAGATAGTGATGTTGATAATATTAAAGTTGATTATTCTGAAGATGATGCAATTGAACAAGTATTAGCAGATGTATGTGCACTTAAAAATCCAGATATAAATAATTTGACTAGTAAATATGATAATTTAGAAATACCATTAGTATCTGAAGAAATTTTTAACATGTTAACTAATAAAAAATTAATTAAATCACAGAAAAATAATGATTCTCTGTTATTACCTACTAATTATGGAAGAGCAGTTTCAATGTCTTTTTTAGAAGTTTATAAAGCAGAGTATATTAGGAAACATTTAAAACAAAAACCATTAATAACAGCTGAAATGATTGAACCTTTTGATAGTGCATATATAAGTAGTAGGTTAATAAATCGTTTAGCAAGTGCTTTGAAAACTAATATAAGTTCTAGGTTATTTGCTGATTCTACTAGAGATATATTAACATCAGGAGATATAATTGCAAAACTAGATCCTCAATATGCTGATAAATTAATAAATTTACAAGTAGAATTTATGTCTTGTACATGTGAAGAAAGACCATTTTGTAAGTGTCTTGAAAGAAATATTTCAGATCATATTATTAAACGTCGTTTACATGGATGGGATCCAAATAGAATTAGTAAAGAATTCATGACAGAATATGAGATTCATATTTATCCTGGTGATATATTTAGTTGGCTTGATCAAGTAATTAGAACACTTGAAGCAATATCTAGAATTAGTTTAGCATTTAATAATAAACGTACAAGTAATGAATGTAAAAATTTAATTAAAAAAATAGAACGAGGATAATGAATATATTAAAAGAAGATCTTACAATAGAAGTTTTATATCTTCTATAATCTCTTTTTTAGCATTATTTAATAATTTTTTTCCATAATTGTAATTAACTTCAAATCCTTCTTTTTCAACAATTTTGGCTTCTTGATCAATAATTGGCTCATTAACTCTTGCTTCTTTTAGTCCAACCATACCTACTTCAGGATTTTTATCAAAATCGCCATGATTTTTGAGTTCAGTTTCATCTATTATTCCTAAAACTTTACCCATTGATAATTCACCAGTACATGCATGGGGGCCTTCATTTTCAATTATAGAATTGTTAAATATAATGTTAAGTAGTGTATTTTTTGAAATATAAGGTATATCCCCTTTTATAAGATTATTTCCACCATGTCCATTAATAATAATTACACTCTTTAATTCTAGTTGTTCTTTTGCATTTTTCAAAGTTGGAATAATTTGATTTTCAATTAAATCTTCTTTTTTTAAATGTCGTCCATGTTTAACAAAATCATATTCTGTTGCTGCATAAATTATTCCTAAATAGGTTGCTCCAGTTGATGTGGCAACATCTAACGCTACATTTGCAGCTATTTTAGAATCAGTATCTATGGGGAGTGCTGAACCATGATTTTCTCTATGAGATCCTAATGCAATTATTCCTATTTTATGTATATCTTTGGATAGTACGTTTCCTGAGGAATATTTTAGCTTAATTTTTTCTTGTTGCATTAAATTTTACACTTCCTTTATTTATATGTCTAACTCCCAAATAGGATCTCCTACATAATGTAAATTTTTTATAGCTTTTCCTTTATCATTTTCTATCATTTCTTCCCCACTTATAAGACTTTTACCTATTGCTAATGGTTTTTTGTGTTGTTCTTCTATTATAATTACAATTTCATCTTTTTTTATGGATTTATCAGCATCTACAATTCCAGGTGACATTATGTCTGCTCCTTTTATAACAAAATTTATAGCACCCATATCAACTGTTACATATTTTTCTTCAATGTTTAATTCTAATGCTGCTTTTAAAGTAGGGATAATTTTATTTTCTGATTGCATTAATAATGGTTTACCATTTACTAAAATTATTTCGGGTAATCCTTCAATCTCAACTTCTTCTACTTGAGCTTTTTTAGGTATTATATTTTCATATGTTCCTAAATCTTTTTTAATTTCTTTAATCCTTTTATTTTTGATAAAAACTCTTCTTTTAGTTTTCAAGTTTTAGTGTCTCCTTTTTAAATATTTTTTCTTTGATTATTTATTATCAAATATCTTTTATTTTTATTATATTTATTATAGTTACTTTTTATTTTATTGGTAATTTAATAGTAACTTATATTTTATAGTAAATAAATAATATATATTATTAAATTAATTAATGGTTATCTTATATCTTAGGAAATAGAGATACATTTAAATATTATTTAAAACAAATATAAAAATTAATATATATAAGGTGATTAATAGTGAACGATCAGAAAAATAACAATAATAATACATCAAGACCATTAGATGCATTAGGAAAAGCACTAAATTCACAAGTTTTAATAAAACTTAAAGGTGGAAAAGAATTTAGAGGTGCATTACAAAGTTTTGATATGCACATGAACTTAGTACTTAATGATGCTGAAGAATTAGAAGATGGCGAATCTACTAGAAGATTAGGCGTAGTTTTAGTTCGTGGAGATAATATAGTATATATATCCCCAGGATAATAATTTAAAGGACATTCTCTTAGTAGTTAAATTCTATTAATATTAATCGTCCTTATTATAGAATAATATCTAATGACTTAAAATTATCATTAATGGAATTATGACATAATAATAAGAATAAAATAAATTTTATTTTATTCAACTCTTTTTTACCTTTTTTATAAATAAAGGTTTCAATTTTATTAAATAGTTTTTTTTTAAAAATTAAATATTTGGAGGAGATACTGATGAAAGGAACACCATCATTCGGTAAACGTAATAAAAATAATCATACAAGATGTAGAAGATGTGGAAGAAATGCATATAATCCAACTAAAAAATACTGTGCATCTTGTGGATTTGGTAGATCTAAAAGACTACGAAGTTACAGTTGGCAAAATAAAAAACCAGTAACTGGTAAAAGACTCAAATAGATAATTTTATTTATCTATTAAAACATCTTTTTATTAATTAATTATTCTTTTTACATTCTTAAATTCTATTTTTTTAACATTAATATTTTATTATACTATTTCTTGGTAAAACAGTAATCTAATATATTTCTTTAAACATAACTAATAATGATAAAATATAATGGGATGATATTTTTAATAAAATCATTATAGTATTAACATAGAAGTTAGGAAAGTAATTAATAAGTGTTATATAATTATTGTAATATTAAAAATAATTAACCGAGAATATAAAATATGAATTATAATAAAGATACTCAGAACAATCTAATTCAAGTCAAGTATCTTCACATTTAACCAAAATAAAAAATAATGTAGGTGTCAGAGATGGCAAAAGTAAAAATAATAGAAACAGCACTCAGGGACGCTCATCAATCATTAATTGCAACAAGAATGAGAACCAGTGATATGATTCCAATATTAGAAGATTTAGATAAAGTAGGATATTTCTCATTAGAAGCATGGGGAGGAGCAACTTTCGATTCATGTCTTCGATTTTTAAATGAAGATCCTTGGGAAAGACTTAAAATACTAAATGATAATCTAAAAACACCAATTCAAATGCTGTTAAGAGGGCAAAATCTTTTAGGATACAAACATTATGCTGATGATGTAGTGAAAGCATTTGTTGAAAAAGCCTATGAAGATGGTGTAGATGTATTTAGAATATTTGATGCATTAAATGATCCTAGAAATATGCAAATGTCAATTAAAACAGCAAAAGAACAAGGGGCATATGTTCAAGGAGCTATTAGTTATACTATAAGTCCAGTACATACAATAGATAAATATGTTGAATTTGCAAAAGAATTAGAAGCTATGGACTGTGATGCAATAACCATAAAAGATATGGCTGGGTTAATAACTCCGGATGTTGCAAAAAATCTTGTAACAGCTTTAAAAGATGAAACTGGATTGGATATAAATTTACATAGTCATTGTACAAGTGGAATGACTTTAATGAGTTATGAAGCGGCTATTGAAGCTGGAGTTAATATGGTTGATACGGCAATTTCCCCATTTTCTGGAGGAACTTCTCAACCTCCAACAGAAAGTGTAGTTGCAGCACTTAAAGATACTCCATTTGATACGGACTTAGATTTAAAAACATTATCAAAAATAAAAATATATTTCCAAGAATTACTAGAAAAATATGGGGCATTAGTTGATCCATTAGCTGCTAAAGTAGATACTGATGTGTTATTATATCAAGTTCCTGGTGGAATGTTATCTAATTTAGTATCTCAATTAAAACAACAAGATGCATTAGATAGATATGAAGATGTACTTCTTGAAATTCCAAAAGTAAGAAAAGATTTAGGATATCCACCTCTTGTAACACCAACAAGTCAAATAGTGGGAGTTCAATCAGTAATGAACGTACTTTCAGGAGAACGTTATAAATCTGTTACTAAAGAAGTCAAAGAGTATCTTAAAGGATATTATGGTAAATCTCCAGCACCTATAAATCAAAAAATGTATGATGAATTTGTAGGTGATGAGAAAATTATTGATTGTAGACCTGCTGATTTATTAGATCCTGAATTAGATGCTGATAGAAAGTATTTAGAAGATCAAAATTTAGTTAAAAAAGATGAAGATGTTTTAACTTATGCTATGTATCCTTCAATTGGAGAAAAATATCTTAAAGGTGAAATGGTAGAAGAAGAAATACCTAAACCAAAACAAGAATTTAGTTCTTCTAATATACCTACAACTTATGATGTAGAAGTTGATGGTGAAGTATTCAATGTAAAAGTATTACCAACGGGATATATTGAAATGGAACCTTCTTCTAAACAAATAAAACCATCAGCAGAAGGTGGAATAACATCTTCAATGCAAGGTATGATTGTTAAACTCAAAGTTAAAAAAGGAGATAAAATTGAAGAGGGAGATACTGTAGCAGTACTTGAAGCAATGAAAATGGAAAATGATATCAAAGCATCACATGATGGTGTTGTTAGTGATATTTTTGTTGATGAAGGAGATACAGTAGAAAAAGATCAATTATTAATGATAGTTAAATAATAACTATCACTATTTTTTTAAATATTAAAATTATGCATCATTTTTTAACTTGTGATTAATATAAACTAATTTTTTGAATATAATATAGAAGTAACATTGTTCATATATTTAGGTAATTTAGGTTTACTTAATTTTTCATTGTTCTCAAGATGTTCTGATAAATTTTCATTTATGGGAATTAATGGTACATTAAATAATTTCTCAATAACCATTCTAGAATCAACACCTAAAGAAGCTAAAGAATATCTCATTTTTTCTGGATGTATACATTCATCATATTCTTTTCGACAATCAACATCACAAAGAGTACAAGGTCCTGTTATACTAATAGCTTTTTTATAGTTCTTTTCTTGATTAAATACATTTTCTTTAGTTTTATTAGTTTCAGGATAAAAACTTTCTTTTAATACATTTTCAAATTCTTCATCAGTATATTCTTTTTCATAATCTTCTTTCTTGAAATCTAATTTTGTTAAAGTAACATCAATGTAATCATAGTTTAATATAAATTCTTTAGTATCAATATCTAATGGTGAACAAGAATAATTAGTATCATATCTTGCACATTGAGTACAATACCCTTGTACACGATTAAAATCAGCATATTTATCATAAAAATCTTTTGTTGACATAGTTTTAGTATATCTATTAACTTCATAAGTTAAAGTCATAATTTTCATCTCCAATAAATGATTATAAGTTATATTTTTAAAATTATATATATTACTAGATAATTAGTCTTAATAATCTTTTATTAATAAATTTAGTTAATATTATTCTATTCTAATTTCATATATTGTACTGATTTAAGTTTTATTTACTAATTTTGATTAGATTAAACAAAATTGTTAGTGTATACTCTTATTTTTTTTTAATTTTATTTCTATACTATTATTTTTCGTAATTTGTAGGATCATTTATTTTTGCTTTAATAAATGCTCTTTTTCTACGTTTACAAGATTCACAGACACCACAATGTTTTTCATTACCTGTATAACATGAATAACTTAAATTCATAGGAGCATTATTTTTATGTCCTGTTTCAACTATTTCCTTTTTTGTCATATCAATAAGGGGTGCTTTAATTTCTATATTATCAAATGATCCATATTCTATTGTTTTATTAAATGATTCTAAATATTCTTTAGAATTATCTGGAAAAGTAACTGCTTCTTCATAGTCCCAACCTACAATAATTATTTCTGCATGAATACTTTCTGCATATGCTAAAGCTATACTACTAAATACTGTATTTCGTGCAGGAACCCAAACTGATTTGGCTGTTTTTAAAGATTGATCATAGTTATCTAAATCATTATCTGATGGATGAGGTATTGAAGAATTAGTAGTTAATGTAGAATTACTTATTTTTTCAAGCCATGGTAAATCTATAACTACATGTTTCATTGATAATTCATGACATATCTCACTTGCAGCTAGTACTTCTTGATTAAAACTATGTTGACCATAATTAAATGTTAATGCTGTAAGTTCATATTCATTATTATATACTGATGTTGCTACGGTAGAATCTAATCCTCCAGATAATATTGTTATTCCTTTTGGTTTTGTCATGTTTATTTTCCTTCTCTCAAATATTTTTTATATTCTTGTTCGGCTAATTTCATAAGATCTCTAAGGGGAATATCTGTTTTATCGGAAATTCTTTTAATATCCTCATATTCCGGACTACATTTTATGATTTTATCTTCAATATATCCTATTTTAAATTGTATTGTTTCATTTTCATTATTTATTTTCATTGTAAATGGCACATTTTCTCTTTTTGCCACAGCTCTATGTGCACAGGGTAGTATTCTAATACCTAATGTTCCTGTTTCTTCCATTATAACTTTTATAAGGTGTTCTCTATTATGGTTAGGTGTAATTACTTTTAAAATATGCCCTGGTCTATTTTTTTTCATTATTGTTGGTGTTAAACTAACATCTCGAGCTCCTTCATTAAGTAATTTATTATAAAGATTTCCTAGAACTTCTCCTGTTAATGTATCAAGATTAGTTTCAAGAACAGTTATACTGTCATTATCCATATATTTTTCAGCTTTTATTAGTCGTAATGCATTAAGTGTTTTAGTATCTTTAGATCCAGCTCCATATCCAATTTTTTTATTTATTATTGTTGGATGATATTGACAATATTCATCAGTAATATTTACTAATATTGCAGATCCTGTAGGTGTAGCAAGTTCTGTTTGAACAGTACCTCCATGAGTAGGTACATTTTTTAATATATTAGCAACAGCAGGGGCTGGAACTGGAAGAAGTCCATGTTGAGTTTTTACAGTACCACATCCTGTTGCAACAGGTAATGAGTATATTTTATCTTCATCTAATTTTAATAGATAGTATCCATATGATGCACCAATAACATCAGCTATTGCATCAGCAAGTCCCACTTCATGAAAATGAATAGTTTCTAATGTTTTACCATGAACTTCTGATTCTGCTATTGCAATTGTTTTAAATATTTTTTTAGATAATGATATGGTTTTTTTAATCAATTCATCATGGGGATATTTTTCTTTTGTTATTCTATCTAATTCATCTACAATATCAGAATAATGGCGTGTAGTGTTATCCTTTGCTTGTATATTAGCATAAGTAGTTTCTACATCTGATCGTAATTCTTTTGTTATATCTATTTTAATTTCTCCAAATTCGCTAGCATAAGAGTTTATAATATTTCTTATTTTATTTTGATCAGCACCTAAATCAATAAATGCTCCAATAAACATGTTACCAGCTACTCCGGATGTTTGGGGGTCTATTATTAATACCATGTTTTCATATCCTACTGTTTTATTTTTTTTCTTTACTTAACTATTCTTATGTAATTAAGTATTA
Organism: uncultured Methanobacteriaceae archaeon; assembly: GCA_964399835.1. GTDB lineage: Archaea > Methanobacteriota > Methanobacteria > Methanobacteriales > Methanobacteriaceae > Methanosphaera. The sequence goes on from CAYNSJ010000001.1 coordinate 66,094, forward strand.
ATTAATTTATTATTTTAACAAAATGAAACGTCTTTAATAATTATTAAATTTCAATCTAGTAATATTAAGTAATACTTTTTTTATTACTTGAAATATATTAGATAATAGAATTGAATAAATATTTTTTTAGGAGAGTATTGATTAATGCAAATAAATAAACCAGAAGTTAAAATAACTGAAAAGAACAATGGCTTAGTATTTAACAGTAAAAAACCATTGTATGTTCTAGCAAATAGATCTGGATTTGATTTTAAAAATGTGACAGAATTTGATAATCATTATCTTAATAATTCTGAATTAGAACCTGTAATTAAATCTGCAAATGGAATAACAGTAGTAGCAACAGTAGAACTTATTAAAGATAAATTTTATACAAATGTATCCATGTTTTTTGATGCAGAATTAGATAATATATCTATAATTAATTTATATAGAACAATTATTGAAACAATATCTACTTCATCATGGGATGTTGATGCAATTAACAAAGATGAATTAGATAATGAATTAGGTAACTTTTACAATACAATATTCATTGCATGTACAGGTAAAAGTGAAAAAGAATTACCTTTTGATATCTCTTTATTCTATGATGCAAAAGATCTTTTGGATAAAACATTAAGAGAAGCATTGGATAAATTAGGATATCCAAAAGATGTAATTAAATATATGGAATCAATGGGTGTAACAATTGACTCTATGGTTGATGCTGGAATGGCTATGGTTGTAGGTGTAGATGATCAAACAGAAGATGAAATAAGAGAACAATTAAGAAAACAGATATTCCATGCACTTGAAGATATAAATGTTATTTCATATTTAGTAGCAGCTATAAGATTAGAAGAAGACTATGAACATCATCGTATAAGAGGAATAAATGTTGATGATGATCCTGCATATCTTTATATGGATGAAATAATGGGAATGGCTATAGCAAATCAAATAGCAGGGACAAAAGCAATATTTAATTTTAAACGATATGATGAAGCAAAACCCGGAGTATTGGGTGTATTAGGTCCATCTGTTGATGATATAATTGGTGGGCTAATTGCTGGTTGTATGTCAAAAATATTTGAACCATAAAATATAAACATATTAATAAGAATATAGTAGAAAAAAATAATGGAGACAATATAGTGGTAAACCCAAAGAAAGTAAGTCCCACTAAATTAGGACAAGATACTCGAAAAGCAAATCTTAATATTAGTGTTGATGGAATATTAGGATTAATCAGTTTTTCATCTATAATACCTATAAAAAGGATGGTTCCTATAGAAAAAATGTCTGGTAGTGTAATTTTATGGCCATACATAGGAATAATTATAGGTGGTGTAGCTGCAGTAGTAGCCTACATTTTAACATCTTTATTAGCTCTTCCACAACTTTTAACTGCAGCAATAGTTTATGCATTTATATTATGGTTTACTGGATTTAATCATATTGATGGTGTAATCGATATGGGTGATGGATTAATGGTCCATGGAGATCATAAGAAAAGATTAAGTGTAATGCGAGATTCTATGGTAGGAACAGGTGGAATAACAGCATTCTTTATCATTGGATTATTAACTGTTGTATCTTTATCTGAAATACCTGTTGCAATGTTTATAGCTTCAATAGTACTAATGGAAATATGTGCCAAGCTTGGAATGATTACAACAATGTGTTTTGGAACAAGTGATACTCATGGAATTGGTCATGAAATAAAAAAAGGAGTTGATGCTAAAGTACTTATGCCAACAATAGTAGTTATATTAGTAATAGGTTATTTATTGCTAAATGTTTCAGGGGTAATGGCAGTAGCAGCAACAGTAATAGTAGGATTATTAGTATCATATGTAGCACAAAAAAATTTTGGTTGTGTAACAGGAGATGCATTAGGGGCATCTAATGAAATATCAAGATTAATAACACTTTTATTTATACTAATAAACTTACATATAATAATTTAAAATAGGAGAATATGAATGATAACTGTATTAAGATTAGATCATAGAATGGCAAGAGATGCAAGAATAACAACACATGTTTGTTTAACTTCAAGAGCATTTGGTGCTGATAAAGTTATATTAAATGGAGATCATGATCAACATATTATAGATTCAGTACATAAAATAACTAATAGTTGGGGTGGAGATTTTCAGATAGATTATAATGAAAGTTATAAACAAGTAATTAAAGATCATAAAAAACAAGGATATGAAATAATTCATTTAACTATGTATGGAAAACCCGTTCAAGAAGCAATACCACCTATAAAAGATAATGGTAAAAATAAACTAATTATTGTTGGGGGATCTAGAGTACCAACAGAAGTTTATGAAGCAGCAGATTGGAATGTCAGTGTAACAACTCAACCTCATTCTGAAGTAGCAGCATTAGCAATATGTTTGGATTTATTACATGATAGAAAAGAATTAGAAAAAACATATACTGATGGAAAAATGCATATAATACCAAATAATGAACGTAAAGAAGTAGTAAGAGATGATAATTAAATCATTTCTTTTATTTACTAATTTTTATACTTTTTTTAAATTATACTTATTAAGATAGGTAGTGTAATTAAACTAATAATCATACTAATAATTATACAATCTGAACTCAATTTAACATCTAAATCATAATCAATCGCAAATGCTAAAGTAAACATTGCACAAGGCATAGCTGATTGAATGATTCCTATTGTAAACTCAAATCTATTAATTCCAAGTAAATAAAAAATTCCTATGGCTATAATTGGATTTATAACTAATTTAATTATGGAAACTAATGAAACCATTTTTAAATCTCTTGTAAGTCCACTGAAATCTATAGATAATCCTAATGAAATTAGTATTAAAGGTATAGTTGCAGCTTTTAAATAACTCAATGAACTAAGTACTACTTCTCCAATTTGTATATTAAGTAAATTAAAAGTAAAACCTAATATTAAAGCCCATAATAATGGAAGAGTAATAACTTTTTTAATAACTTTTTTAATATCCCCTCCAAATATGAATAGTAATATGATATTTAATAAAATAAGCATTATATTTGTATTTATATCACAAAATATTGCTCTTATAAGTCCATCATTACCAAATATACCTAATATAACCGGAAAACCTATAAACGCAGTACTACTCATCATTATAACAGTTAATACAGTCCATATGGTTTTTTTATCATATTGTTTTAATGAAAGAAATGCATAGGTTAAGCCACCTAATAAAAAACTACTTATTAATCCTGCTATTGGAAGCATCCCTAATTTAGGTAATAAGCTCATATTTGAATTATATATTGAATAAAAAACTAATGAGGGTAAAGCAATATTTAATACAATTTTGTTTATTGTGTTAGTATCTTCAGTTGTTAATAAACCTACTTTTTTAGTAAGATATCCTATGAATATTATTATTAGTATTGTTAGAAATGTAAATTCTAAATTCATATTATCTCCATTAAAATAGGCTTATTTTATTTAAATATATATTATTGTTAATTATTTTAAAGTTTAATTAGTAAGGGTAAAATAATAAAAAATAGTAAAAAAAAGGGGATTAAGTGGATAAATAATTTATTGATCTATTTTACCAGCAATAAAATCTTCAACTTTTTCACATGCTATGTCATCAGAGTATTGTTCTGGTGGATGTTTCATAGTATATGATGAAATGGATGTTAAAGCTCCTCCAATACCTCTTTTCAATGCTAATTTACAACATCGAATAGTATCAATAACACATCCAGCACTATTAGGACTATCTTCTACACTTAATCTAAGTTCTATGTTCATAGGTACATCACCAAATGTTCGTCCTTCCATACGTAAGAAACATAGTTTATTATCTTTCTGCCATGGTACATAATCACTTGGTCCAATATGGATATCATCATCATCTAATCTATGAGCTAGTACTGATTGTACTGCTTCTGTTTTTGATTCTCTTTTTGATGCTAATCTATCATGATTTAACATATTTAAGAAATCAGTATTTCCACCAGTATTCAATTGATAAGTTCTATCTAATTTTACACCACGGTTTTTAAATAAATTGGCTAATGTTCTATGGGTTATAGTTGCACCAATCTGAGCTTTTATGTCATCTCCGATACAAGGTAATCCTTTTGCTTTAAATTTTTGTTCATATTCAGGATCACTTACTATAAATATAGGAACACAATTGATAAATGCAATTTCAGCATCTAAAGCACACTCAGCATAAAATTTTCCAGCTTTTTCAGAGCCTACTGGTAAATAATTAACTAATATTTCAGCTCCACTATCTTTTAATATTTTTACAATTTCTTCTTTTGTATTTTCGGGTTCATCTGAAATTATAAATGTTGAATCATCTTTATACTTTTTCATATGTGGTGCTACACCATCTAGTACTTTCCCCATTGTGACTTTTACACCAGTCTCCTCTAAATCAGGGTAAAAAATCTTTGTACAATTTGGTTTAGCATATATAGCTTCGCTTAGGTCTTTCCCTACTTTCCTTTGATCTATATCTATAGCTGCTACTACTTCAATATCTGATGGTTTGTATCCATCTATTTTCCAATGCATTAATCCATCAGTATCTTCTTCTTTTTTATCTTCGTAGTAATATAATCCTTGTATTAATGAACTAGCACAGTTACCTATTCCAACAACAGCTATTTTTATTTTATCCATTATTAAACCTCTAATTTTCTTATTATTTTATGGATTTTATTAATCCTTATTTTTTTCTGAATGGTGATTATGTTTTGTCGTTATATTATGATCATGAATTATTAAGTTAAATTATTGTAAAATTCATACTATACTTTTATCTATTTTTTCAATAATTAAATATTTACTATAGTATATTATATAAAAATTTAATTTTTTTGAAGAATTCCCGTTATTTTCGCACTCATATCATCAGCTTGGTGTAAAGCTATAGCTTCAGGTATTTTTGGATCAACAGTTGAACCCCATCCTAATTTAGTTTCACCATGATGACTTAATATCATATGTATTAGTTTATCTTCAAGTTCTTCATTCATTTCCATTAAATTCATTTTTTCTTCAACAAGAGAAGCTGATATATGTAAATGATCTATTAATCTTCCACGTTTAGTCATATCAATAGTATTATCTTTCATATAATAAGTTTCAATTTTTCCTATATCATGTAATATAGCTCCAGTTATTAGTAAATCTTTATTGATTTCAGAATAAAGTTCGGTTATAGTCTCACAAATTGTTACTACTTCTAATGTATGAATTAAAAGGCCTCCTTTATAATTATGATGGTGATATTTAGCAGCAGGTGATGTAAAAAACTTATCTGTAAATTCAACATCATTAAAAAATAGGTTAAGAAGCTGTCTTAATTCTGAATTTTCTATTCTATTTATAATAGTCATTAATTTATCTATTTCTACGTCAATATTTTTAACTTCTCTTTGGAAATTTTCCATTTCATAATGTCTAGCTGGATTGATTTTTTTAATTAGTATATTGTATTTTCCACTATTTGCAGGAAATTCTTGTATTTTTCCAACAATATTGTTAATTGTATTAATTTCTATGGAATTATAAGTTTTATTAATACTTTTAGGGAACATTCTTCCTTTAATCTCGCCAGTTTTATCTAATAAATCCAATTCAATATAAGGTTTTCCATTCACAGAATGTTTTATTATTTTTTGTGTTATCACAAATTGACTAATTATTTCACGATCACTATTGAAGTTTTTTATATAATCTTCTTCTTTTTTTGGCAATTAGTTACCCTTCTTTTTTTTTGGTTGTCTATTAAATATTATATTACTGTTTTCTTTTTATTGTTTTTTTGTATTGGGTATATAAGTTATTAATATATTAATTCTAACTTATTATTAGTTTTATATTTAGTATTACTTTATATACTTTAATTTATATAGAATTAATAATATTTTTTTTAATTAAAAATTATTTTATTTAATAATTAAATATTTAATAAATAATTTAAATAAATTTGAATAAGATTAATATTTATTTATGTAAAATAATATAATAAAATAAACAAATTTAGAAGGAATAAATTATGAGTTGTTATAAATATTGGGATAAATTATTAGAAGTATCCCACGATCTTGGGGATTATTCATATCCTATCGAAAATCCAGATAAAGTAATACCTTTATTAGATTCTGTAGAAGTCATAGCACATGATAAAGAAATAGATTTTGATTCAGCAAAGCATATATTTGAAAATAAAACAATGGTTGATGCTTTAAATAAAATTAGAAAATTTTATGTAACAATGGGAGCAAGTTTAGAAAGAGACAATGCATTATCAATAATAAATGCAGAAAATCCAATAGAAAAGATGAAAGAATTTCATTTTTATGAACGATATGAAATGTTAATAGCAAATGAACAAAGTATGATTCATCTTAATGAAGGACAAAAATTAGTTTTCATTGGTGGAGGACCATTACCTTTAACATTAATAATGTTTAATAAATTGTATAACATAAAGGGAATTAGTGTTGAAATACAACCAGAAATAGCAGACATCTCAAGAAAAATGCTTAAAAAGATTGGTTTAGATAATGAAATCGAAGTATTAACTGGTGATGAAACAATAATTAAAGATCTAACTGATTATGATACAATAATGATTGCTGCTTTTGCTGTACCAAAAGAAAGAGTATTTCAAAATGTAAGAAAATATTCTAAATCTAATGTACCTATAATGTATAGGACATATAGTGGGATGCGAAAGATATTATATGAACCTATAGATGATAATGCATTTAAAGGATATAAAGAAAAAGAAAGGAAATTACCTCCAGGAAAAGTAAATAATACTTCTGTTTTGCTTGAAAAAATTGAAAATTAAACTATTTACTTTTTAATTTAATTATATCAATAAAAAATAATTTAACAAATAGCATAATACGTAATGTTATTATTAATTAAATATAGATATCTAACCATATTTTTCTAATTTAAATGGGATTGATTATAATGGATTTATGGGAAAAAATTGAATTATTTTGTAAAGATAATAACTTAAAATATTATGGAGTATCTGATTTATCAACTGTAACTGATTATATAAATGATAACTGTCCAAGTTATATTTGTGCTTATCCGAAAGCAATATCAATTGGAATTAAAATTCCAGATATGTTATTGGAGAATTTAAAAGATCCTTCTGCTAAAATAAATTATTTTAATACTCTTTTAACTGTTAATCAAGAGTTAAGTAATATATCAATTAAAATATCGCAAATAATAGAAGATGAAACTTATGAAGCATCACCTGTTTTAGCTTCAGTTACAACATCTAATGAAACGTTAGGTAGTCTGTTTTCTCACAAGTTAGCTGCTCATTTAGCTGGTCTTGGGTGGATTGGTAAAAGTTGTCTTTTGATTAATCCTGAGGTAGGTCCTCGTATAAGGTGGGTAACTATTTTAACGGACGCACCACTTGATGCTACTGGTGAAGCAATGGATAATCATTGTGGTAATTGTACTAAATGTATTGATATTTGTCCTGTGCATGCTTTTACTGAAGTAGATACTGATGATTTAAGTAATAGAGATATTCGATTTGATGCTCATAAATGTTATGATTACTTAAATAGTGATGATAAAGCTCCAACCTGTGGATTATGTGTTAAAATATGTCCACAGGGTAATAGAAAAAAATAGAAAATTAATTTACAATTATTACTTTTTTTATTAAATCTTTTTTTTGAATTTTTTTTATTAAATCTTTTTTTTGAATTTCTTTATTTTAAAACATTTGTTTAATTATTTACTTTACATAATATTATTATTAATCAAATAAATATCTAACCACATATTTAAAATTTTAAAGAGATGAATTTTAATGAAGTTATGGGAAAAAATTGAATCATTTTGTAAAGAAAATGATATAGATTATTATGGAGTATCTGATTTATCTGAAGTATCTGATTATATTCATAATACTTGTCCTGGTTATATTTCTAATTATCCAAAAGCAATATCTTTAGGTATAAAACTTCCGGATGGTCTTCTTGATAATTTAGATGATCCAGCAGCTGAGATGAATTATTTAGATGCATATTTTATTATCAATGATGATTTAAATGTACTTGCTTTTAAAATATCTAAAATGGTAGAAAAAGAAAATTATAATACATTACCTGTTTTAGCTTCAGTTACAACATCTAATGAGAAATTATGTAGTCTGTTTTCTCACAAGTTAGCTGCTCATTTAGCTGGTCTTGGGTGGATTGGTAAAAGTTGTCTTTTGATTAATCCTGAGGTAGGTCCTCGTATAAGGTGGGTAACTATTTTAACGGACGCACCACTTGATGCTACTGGTGAAGCAATGGATAATCATTGTGGTAATTGTACTAAATGTATTGATATTTGTCCTGTGCATGCTTTTACTGAAGTAGATATTAATGATTTAAGTAATAGGGATATTCGATTTGATGCTCATAAGTGTCATGATTATTTTAATAAATTAAAAGATGAAGGTAAAACTGCTATGTGTGGATTGTGTGTCAAAGTATGTCCACACGGTAATATAAAAAAATAGAAAATGGATTATCACTTACTTTTATAAAAATTTATTACTAGTTTAATCTTCTTCTTTTTTAATTTAATTTAGGTTCTAATTGTTTGATGAAAAGAATTATGACTGATATAATTAATGGGAAGAAAAATAAATATAGAATCAGTAATAATTCTGGTGGTATGATAGATCCCATAATTGTTGTTGCAGCTATAATCATTATAAAAAATACAACCGGACCTAAAACAGCAATAAACATGTATAACATCATAAATGAGTTTAATTTTTCTGAATACTCTTTATATTTTATACGCATTTCATATGCACTTTCTTCAGCTATTGCATTTAATGTATTTGATAAATCACCACCATTAGTTAAGGTACGTATTATTTGGTTTGTTATTTGATCCATTAATTCGTTATTTATTCTTTTAGAAAGATTATTTAAAGCTGTTTTGTAATTATCACCATAATGTATATCTTCTAATGTTCTTTTGAATTCTTCAGATAATACACCATAATCGCTATTTGCTACAGAATTCATACTATCATATAATCCTAGTCCTGCTTTTAATTCTGTTGCCATTTGCCTTAATGCATAAGGTAATACTTTTAAAATTTCATTAGTTCTATTTTTCTGAGTAATAGTTGGTTTCAGTTTGATAATAATTATCATTGATAAAATTAGTAAGTTAATGATTAGTGCTGTAAGAATATTAAATATTAATGAAATTATGGTTAATGATGTTATTAGAAATAATGCTATTTTTATTTGTTCTTTTGATGTTGGTGCTTTTTTGGTGTTTTCTTTTAGTATTTCATCAATACTTTCAGAATATGTGATTTTTTTGTGTTGTTGTTTTTTATTTCTTATCTGGATATTCTTAATTTTTTTATAGTTGTTTGGACTAGTGATTATGGTATAACTTTTAACTGTTTTTGTTCCTATTTTTAATAGTAGTTTTCTTATCATTTTTTATTATTTAATCTATTAATTGTTTTATATGGATCATCATAATATCCATTGATTATTTCTTGTACTTTATCTATATCTTTGATTTGTTTTTCAACAAGCTTGTTTAAAAACATTTCTCTTTTTTCTAATTCATTCATAATATCAATATTTGATAGTCCTTTCATTTCTGCTATTTTATTTATTGAATTACATGTTATAGCAATATATTTAATTCTATCTTCTTTGGTGTCATATTGGTATATTTTATTTAATTGTAATTTATTTTCTTCCATACCTACAATTTCAGCAACTTCTGTAATTCTACGTATTGTTCCTTGTTTTGGTTGATGAATTCTATTTTGCATGATTATAAAATTTAGGGAAGTAATCATAATATTGGGTACATTCATTGGAGGATTTATTAGTCTACTTATTGTTTCTCTTGTTGTATTTGAATGTAATGTGCCCATACCGGAATGACCTGTATTTAATGCAGTAAATAATGTTATTGCTTCATGAGATCTTACTTCACCTACAATTATTCTATCTGGACGTTGTCTTAATGAATTTTTTAGTAATAAGTCCATGGTAATTTCACCTTTATTTTCTATGTTGGGTGGTCTTGTTTCCATTCTTATTACATGATTTTGAGCTATTTGAATTTCTAATGTATCTTCTATTGTAATTATTCTTTCATGTGGTGGTATAAATGATGTTAATGTATTTAATGTTGTCGTTTTTCCAGATCCAGTACCACCTGCTATGATATAATTGCATGGATTTACATTTAATCCTTCTGTAATTATCCATAAAAAAGCTGCTAAATGTGAAGATAATGTATTTGATTCAATTAAGTCAATAATTGTAAGTGGATCTTTTTTAAATTTTCTTATAGTTAATGTAGGACCATCTGCTGATATTGGTGGTATTGTTGCATTAACTCTACTTCCATCAGTTAATCGTGCATCTAGTATGGGTGTTTGTTGATCTATTTTTCTTTGAACTTGTTGGGCTATTTTCTCTATGATATGTCTAATTTCATAATCATCTAATGATAGATTTGTTATCATCATTCCTTTTTTTCTATGATATACATATACTGGTTTTTTAGTTCCTATTATCATGATTTCTTCTAATTCATCATCTTTTAATAAATAGTCTATTTTACCATAACCATGTAATTCTCTTGTTAATTTGTTGATTATTTTATTAGGATCTTCTATATTTTCATCGATAAGATTTAAAAGTTCTTCTTTATTAATTTGAATATTTTTATTTATTTTTAGTTGTATTAATTTTTCTTTTATGTTTTGGAATTCTTGTTTTTCTTTATTACTTAAATTCTCTATTTTAATTTCATATTTTGGTAAATATTTGTTTTTTTGTTTCATAATTTTTTTAATTTATAAATGTATTACTTATTTTATTTAACTTAATATAAAAGTATTACTAAATAAATAATAAAGTATTAACATAATCTTTTTACTAAGTATACTAATAAATATTAAATTATGAAATGTAAATGTGATAAAAATTGTATAAAAGACAAGGAAACTACATTAAATAATATTGATGAAAGATATGAACCCTGTGAAAAATGTGAAAAATCTAAATTAAAAAAAGCAATACCTATAAAAAAACAATTAAAATCAGATAATATAAATAAAAATTATAAAAGATGTTTAGAATGTAATAAACGTCATATTGATGTGGTAATAGCACATGTATTAAAAATAATGATTAAAGAAGGACAAATACCTGAAACAAGTGCTTTAAGACATGTAGGTACTCCTTTAATTACACCAGCAATACCATTAACACATCCTCCTTATTTACCTGAAAATTCATTAACAATAATAAGTAATTCAATAGATAAGCATACTGCAGAATTAATACAAAATGAAGTTCCTGAAATAAAAGCAATTATAAAAGGAGATACTACAAAAACTGTAGGTCAATTAAAAGCTACAGATAAACCACATAATTATGAACTTTTAACAGGTTGTGATATTAGATGTGATATTCAAAATACGCCAACAGGACAAATATGTATTTATAAACCTCAATCAAAAATACATATAGAATATCCACAGATAGAACCACCAAAAGTGATGGAGTTAGATAAAGTTCTTAATAATTATGATAATCCCACATTAATAGATGCTACTTGTGGACCTGGAACATTGGGGATTTATGCTTTAACAAAAAATGCTAAAAAAGTCATTTTTAATGATATATATTCAGTAGCGTTAGATACAACAAGAATAAATTTAAAAGTCAATGGTATAACTGAAGATAGATACGAATTATATAATAAAAATATTGAAGAATTATCTGAAAATATCACTAAAATGTATGATATTGGAATTATAGATGTATTTCCTGGAATTGATACAAAACCATTTATTCAATCATTAGAAAAAATATGTAAAGAAATAATAATAATTTAAACCAATCCTAAATATGTAATGATGGAAGGTAAAATTAAAACACCCATAAGATTACTTTTACTCAAACCTAAATAATGAGGTAATAATCCCATGGCAATACTTGTAATGTAACATAATAAAACATACCATAAACATCCGCCAGTAAAAAAACAAAATCCTACTATTAGACTAGATACAAATAGAATTATACCTTTGCATAGATATTGATAATTTATTTTACGAATATTATCAATCATAAAATCACCTAATTTAATGCAGATTATTAAGGATATTGAAACAACAACAATACTAACAAATATAAAAAATATTATTTCTATAAGTCCAATATTTTCTAGAATTTGGCTAACATAAACACTTATAGCACTGCGAGGATTATTAATTAAATAAATAGCTAGTAATGAAAAAAGAGTGTCTGATACATTAACACCACTGTTAGTTACAAGAAATTCTTCTGCAGAAATATTTTTATTAAAAGTTAAAAACTGAGCAATTACACTACCTTGAGCAGGACCTAAACCTGGAAGTAAACCTAAAATACAACCAGAAATACTACCTGCAAACATTGATCTTTTAAAATTTTTATCAATCAAAATAGCAGTATTTTCATTTTGTTTAGGGATTTCTGATTCATTACTAAGGCTATATATTAAACTACTTGTACTAAACATTCCAGTTAAAAGACATAATAAACCAAGACTATTTCCAATACCACTATTTAATACCATAAATCCAAGAATACCTGAAGCTAAAAATATTAATAAAGCAATTAATCGAGTCATATTATTTTTATTAAAGTAATATATCATTAAAAACATTACAATTATCAGTAAATATCCTATATAATTTTCTAGTGAATAATATATTAATGGTAATATAATCATAAGTATAGGCATAAGTAATGATAAAATAATTATTGAACCATAGCCTCCAAAACTTACAATACGTATTGCTTTACGGGCTTTTCCTTGAAATAATAATTTATGTCCTGGTTGAACACTTAATACAGTATCTTCATTAGGTACACCTATAAGTAGTGAAGGTAAAAATTCAAGCATTGCATGACAAATTGCAACACTAACAAAAAATGTTGCTAAAGTTTGAGGTGTGGTGTAATTAAGTATTTTATCTGAGAATATAAATATGAAAACACCAATAGTATTTACATGTATACCCGGTGTTGTCCCAGTAAATGTTCCTATTATTATTCCGATTATTATAGCTATTATTAACTCAATCATAATATATTAATACTAAATTTATAATAAGTAATACTTAATATTTACGAAATAATCTTTAAAAAGTAAAATTGATAAAAATTCAAAAAAAATAAGTGTTGGTAAATAATAAATTATTTACATTAATCTTCTAACATCAGTAACTTCAACGCTAGCAACATTTTCAAGATCAGCTAAAGCTTTTTCTGCTGGTTCTGTACCACCTTCACCATCATCTACAACGATGGTTACGTTTAATGCTACTAATCCAAATGCTACTGGTTCTTCATCGATTTTTTCAAATTCTTTTTCATCTATTACAGATTTAATAGATTCTTTTAATGCTTCTAAGTCTACATCTGGACTTTCGGGCATTACTTTTAAAGTTCCTGCTACTTCTCCCATATTTAACGCTCCTTATATTTTATTTATTTAAACTTATATTTTAAATTAATTTAAGGTCCTTTAAATCCACATTCGCATGTGTATTCATGACCAAAAGTTCTACATTTAGGACATCTGTAAATCACTGCATCACATTCTGGGCAGTGGAATTTTACGTAGTCTTCTATTGGTGAAATTTCTTGTTTACAAGAAGTACATTCCATTTTTTCGTCTACCATGTTATTTTCCTCCTAATATATGTGTATAATTATTATTCATTGTAGTAATACTGTTTAAATGATTTAGCACCCTAGCAGGGTGTTTTCCATTCATCACATAACAGTCTAAATGATATTTAATAAGTAATCTGGGTAAGCATTTATCCACTGATGATTCATTAAAAAGTAATAGTTTGTTTGCACTTATCTCATTTATAAGTTTTTTATTTTTATGGGATATGTTACCATCATATATACCATCTACATTTGTTAATATTAATAGTTTAGCATTTAATTGGTTTGCTAACCAACATGCAATAGAGTCAGATGTTATATCCCATGTATGTTTTAAAGGGTCTTGACTTTTTAATAACTCATAAGATAATAATAAAGGGATCTTATTCTTTTTAAAAATATTAGGAATATCTTTTATTCTTATAACTGGACTAATATTTTTATTTTTATCTGCAATTAATTGTCCTATGATATCCATACATTTTATAGCTGACCAATGGTTTATATCATTAGAATACTGTTCTATTTTGTTAAATTCACGAATATCATTAGCAAGTTGACCTCCACCATTAATTAATACGATTTGTTCTTTTGATTCATATAATTTCTCACATAACTTTGTTGTGTATTCTGGAAATAAACTTCCACCAATTTTTACAACAGTTACCATAATATAGAACTCCTTATTTAAATTATAATAGTTTTAAGTGTCCAGTTATTCTATCAATTTCGTCTTCGTCACCAGGTCCAATTCCAAGACATGTGGTTGTACATGGTGCAATTTGTGTATGTCCTGCATCAGTTATTAAAGAACAAGGAAGGCTTGTTTGTTTTATCAAACTGTGAATTTCATGTAATTCTTGTTCACTAGATACTTTAACAACTACCTTCTTTTGAGCTTCTTTTTCCCATTTTTCAATATCTTTTTTTTCAGCTTTTTTATATGCTCCTAAACACGCATGACAAGCTTGGGCTGCTATTTTTCCTTTTCCCATTTTTAAATCGGTTCTCATTACAATTACTTGTTTCATATTTTTTCTTCCTCTAATTAATAGTTATAATAATGTATCTGGTTTTAGACGATTACCTACTCTTTGTGAATCTACACTAAATACTTCAAGTCCTGGTATTATTGCTCGTATAACTGGGATGTTAATATCTCTAGTTAAATTTACATAATAAGCATCTTCAATTCCAGATTTTTCTAGAATATTTAATGTTAAATCGATATTTTCTTTAAATGTATTTGTGGATTTATCTTTAATATCATCAAGAGCTATTTTTTTATCAGCTTTTCTAAACCAATGTTTATTCATACGTTTCATTCGTTCATATCCTGTATTTCTAGCGAGGACTGCACGAGTAGTATCTTCACGAGTTCCATGAATTTGCGTTGCTCTACTTTGAGCTACTTCAGTAATTGCACGAATTGCTGCTATTTCTGGATCAAGATGTGTTCCAATCCCTAATGTTAATAATGCTGGATCTTTAAGTAATAAATCTTCAGATACAGCACCTATAGTTGGAATATCAATATCTGATGTTAAATCAAGTAATTTGATTGAAACATTGTTATCTTCAAATTTCTTTAATAAATCATTAATATATTCATTTGTTGTGTTGGTACAGTCTATTTCAGGAACTTGTTTTTTATATGCTTCAAATATACTCCAAGAGTCTCTTTCAATTACTTCCATCATTCCATGGAATATTGCTTCTTCTAATTTATTTCCTGAAGCTAATCCATTAGTATTTGATAAGAATAAATGTTGTACATTTTCTGTATTATATGGATGATAAACTGCATTAGCCGGTATATAAATTTCATTATCTTTTCTAATTGAATATCCTTTAATCCATTCTATAGGTTCATCTAATGAAGTATGTAATGGCAATATTAATTTTTCAGGATCAAGACAATCATCTTCATATTTTTTTATTATTGTAGAATCTTCTTTTTGTTGTTCAGCAGAATAACGTTCTATAGCTTCCATAATTGAAGATACTTTTGCATGTTCTTTTGTTGGTCCTTTTCCTGCATATACACTTACTGCTCCTTCTTCAGCTAGTGGTCTAATTGAAGTATATACTGGTATTTTAAGTCTATCAAGATCTGTAATATTTGATGTTCTTGTAAGTCCAATATCTTTAGTTATTTTTGTAACTTTTTCTAATGTTTCTTCAGGACTATTTGTCCTATGAGTAGATTTTTTATATTTAACTGGTGATTCATTTAGCATAATAATCATGTAAATAATTTTTCTATAATAATAAGGTTTGATTTATTTTATTTAAGGGGGTTATAATTTTTTTATTGATTTTTTGTTGTTATATACTATCTTTTATTTTAGTGTTTTTTATTTTTTTAGTATATTTATTGAAATTTATTATTATTAATTTTAAAAATAGTTATTAAATTAATTAAAAGAAGAATATTTTTGTTTTGGTGGTTAAAAAGTAAGAAAAAGGGGATTTTCTTACTTAATTATTTATGTAATATCTACTGTAATTTGTTGGTCTTGTTACTTTATATAATAATGAAGACCATGCTGGACTTTTTGCTCCCCAATAATTGTAATTTACTGATTTAACTGTTCCACCATTAGATATTGCACTTCCTGCAGCAGATGCTACATTACTTATGAAGTTACTGTATGATACTGTTAAGTTTCCACCGTTAGCTATTGCTCCTCCACCATTACTGGTAGCAGATACTTTATTGTATTTGAAGTTAGATTTTGTTATTGTAGCATTAGTTGCTGTAAACATTGCTCCACCAGCAGCAATTTTACCTGATGCATAATTACTGTTTGCGGTTGTTTTAGTTAAGTTTAATATAGCTCCTGCATAATACATTGCTCCACCATATGCTGCAGATTTTGCAATTGCATTATTATTGGATAATGTTAAATTAATTCCTGTTAAGGTACCTAATTCATAGTTAATTGCTCCACCTAATACATTGGTACTTGTAGCTGTAGCTTTATTATATGTAAATTTACTGTTAACTAAGTAACTGTATACATAGTAATTGTACATTGCACCTCCAAGTGCTGATTTAGATGTTGCTTGGTTGTTTGTGAAGTTTGAACCAGAGATTATAAGTATACAATATTGATTATATAATGCTCCTGCTCCTGCAGTTGTAGTACCTTTAGCTTTGTTGTTTGTGAATGTAGAATTGATAATTGTTAATTGACTGTTAAAGTTTCCTACAGCTCCACCAAATCCATAATTTGTTCCAGTTACGTTATTACCACTGAAAACAACGTTACTGAATGTTGTATTTGTTGATAGTAATTTTATTGCTCCACCTACAGGTGTTTTTCCTGAAGCAAGGTTATTTACAAATTTACTTGATGTTACTATTAAATTACCAATTGAACTTGAAATTGCTCCTCCACCTGTATTATTAGTTCCAGTTACTTTATTGAATTCAAAGTAACAATTATTAATTATTGCAGTATTTTGGAAGTTTATTATTGCTCCACCTTCACTATTAACGTGTGTAGCTGTGTTTTTAGTGAATTTTGTGTATGTAGCATTTAATAATCCTGTGTTATAAATTGCTCCTGCTGAGAAATATCCTGAAGCGGTATTTGATGAGAAGACACAACCTATAATTTTTAATGCTGCATTATTTCTTATAGCTCCACCAGTATAATCGGAATTTGTTTTTCCATTTTTAAATGTTATTCCTTGAATTGTTACATTTAAACTTCCGTCATCAATTGCAATCATGGTTTTTCCACTATTTAAACCATCGAATATTGTTTTTGATGCAGTTGTACCTTTTAATGTAACTGATTGATTGATTGAAAGACCAGTTACGGAGTAAGTACCTTCCCTAATATTTATTATACCATTGTTTGATATATGTTCTAATGCTGTTCCAATTGTTTTAAATGGATGTGATATTGTTCCTATATTGGAATCATTACCGTTTGGACTTACATATACAATATTTAATTTGGATACTGTTAAAGTATTATTACTTGTAGATGTTGAATAAGCTTTAGCTCCATTATATACTGCTATATAATTAACAGTTTTTCCTTCTAAACTTTTTCCAGGTACGAATGTAACTGTTGCTATTCCATTAGTTACATTAACTGTTTTTAATGTTGCATTATTTACATAAAATGTAACATTACCTGTATTTACTGTTTTATTGTTTTGATCTTTTATTGTAACATTTAATGTTGTAGGTACAAAGACTGTTCCATTCATAGTTTTTGCTTCAACAGTTGTGTTAAATTTGGATAGTGTTAATGTAGCGTTTGCTCTTGTTCCGAGATTTTCATTATTTTGAGCACTAGCTAATTGAAGTTGATATGTAGTTTCTGTCATTCTTAGGGGTAATGCATATTTAAATACTGCTTGTCCATTACTATCAGTTTTATTAGAACCAATTGTATGTCCACCAAATTTAAATACTACTGTTGTATTTTTTACTGTTTCATTGTAAATGTTTACAATTGTTGAATTGTATACTATATAGTTAGTATCAGGATAATGGGTTACATTAGCTAATTTTGCTGTTGTTGGTATTTTTTTTAAATATAATTTAGAAGTTGCATTTGCTTTGTTATAATTGTTATCTCCACTATATACAACTTGTAAATGATATGTTGTTGGTCTGTAATTATTTGGTAATTGGTAATTATATGATGCAGAACCATTAACTAAAGGAATTGTTTTTGATATAGTTTTTCCTTCTAATTTGAATACTATTTTTCCAGTAGCATTATCTGCTATTTTAGCATTAAATGTAACATTTGATTTTAATGTACTTGTATAATTATCCATAGAAATGTTTGGGGTAACTTTAGTTGTATTAGTACTAGTTACATTATCTGTAGTAGTATTAGTTGTTACTTCACTTGTGTAATATAATACTGGATTTGTGTCGTTGTATTGAACGTCATTAGTATTTATGTAGTTATATGTGTCATTATCGTATACTTGATCATTAGTACTATTTTCATCATTTGAATATACTAATGGTTCTTCACTGTAATCAGAATTGTCATCAGTATTGTTGTATACTTGATCATAAGTATTATTATCGTAGTAGTTAGTATCATCTACACTACTGCTATTATCTTGTGTTGAAGTCTCAGTATTTTGTGTATTTTCAGCATCATTAGTATTTTCTACGACATTATTTGAAGTTTGTTCTATATTGTCAGTAGTTTGAATATCATTAACTTGAGTAACAGGTGCATTTACAGATGAATTTACATCTGTTGTATAACTTGCATTATCTGCTGCTGATATAGCACCTAAGGATACTGCTATTAATAATATTACTAATGAGGCTAAAATAATGTGATATTTTTTAATCATTTTATTTTATGTCCTCCTATTTAAAAAATAATATATTTAATAAATATATATTTTTAAAGAATTTAATATTAAATAAATATTTTTATTCTTCAGTAATAATTTTGATAAAGTTTATATCTATACTTTACGTATTTTTTGATTAATATTCCATAAATAATAATTAAAACTATTGTAATTGACTTTTTATCTTACTAAAATAGAAAAAATTTTTATTATAATCAAAAAATATTATAATTTTTAGAATTATTTTATGATATTTTGTTTAAATTTATTATTAAAAAGAGTATTTGTTATTATTATTTGTGTCATAAAAAAAGTATTAAAATAAAAAAATAAATTGGTGAAGAAAATTATTCTAATTAAATCATTCCAGGTATAATATATGATAAATAAGTTAATATTCCTGCAGTTAATATAGAAGTAAACCATAATAGTTTATTCCATTTGAATATTTTAGATCCATCAAGCATTGGAATAGGTAATAAATTGAAGAATGCTAAAAAACTATTTATACTGAATCCTAACATTGCCATCATTGTTAGTTCAAATGTTAAAGGATCTACAGCAGTATTTCCCGTTATAGGTTTAATTGCTACTTCTAATGCTAAGAAAATAATAGCTAATGCTATGTTTACGACAGGTCCAGCTAATGATATTTTTCCATTTTCTTCATCAGTAATTTCCTTGTATGAACTTATATATACTGCTCCTGGAGCTAAAAATATAAATCCAAATAAGCTGGTGATTACTGCTATTATTAAACCTTCATTCCACTTTTTAAATTCTGCAAAGAATCCATATTTTTGAGCCATATATTTATGTCCTAGCTCATGTAATACAAAACCTAATCCTACACTTACTAAAGATACGGGTATTAATAATAAGAAATAATCTATTGATTTTGTAGTATTGAACATGTAGGCAAATAATAGAGTTATTACAGCGATGGTGATGATTAAATCTTTGGTTTCATTTTTTGTAAAATTTACCATGTATTTTGTACTCCTCTTCTATTATTTTTCGTTATTTAGTTATTATATTTTTTACTTATTATTTCTATTGTAACTTTTATAATTCTAATATGTTATATAGTTATCTAGTTCTTTTTTTATTTCAGTTATTTGATTTTAATTTTGAATATATTTAAATAAAGCATGATTTAGACTTTTATATAACAAAATTTTATAATAAAATAAAATTTAGGACTTAGATTTTTATGAAAATAGAACAAGTATTAAACCAATTACATGATGAAAATATCGATTCAATGTTCTTATTTAAACCAGAGAACATTAAATATTTGACTGATTTTTATCCATCTAGTTATGGATATATTATTATTAAAGATGATGAACCTATTTTATATACTTCAAGTATTGATAAACACACTGCTGAAGAACAATCAGAAATTGAAACAAGGGATCTTCTAAAGTTAGCAGAAGTTAAAGAATTATTAACTGGTAATGTTGCAGTGGAATCTTCATTGGATATAGGTACATTAAAACGTATTGTTGATAATGTTGATTCAGTTAAAATATCTAATGTCATAGAAGATAATAGACAAATAAAAACAAAAGAAGAAATACAAAAAATTAGAGAGTCTATTAAGATAGCTATACATGGTATCCATCAAATTGATTTTACAAGTACTGAAAAGAATGCTGCAGCAACATTAGAATATGATATGACTATTAATGGTTCTATACGACCAGCTTTTGAAACGATTGTAGCTTCAGGTGCACGTTCAAGTGATCCTCATTCAGCAGCTTCAATGAATCGTGTTGAAACACCTATTGTTGTTGATTGGGGAGCTCAATATGATTATTATTGTTCTGATATTACTAGAACTTTTATTGAATCAGAAAGACAACAAGAAATATGGGATATTGTATTAGAAGCTCAAAAAGCAGGAATAGAAGCAGTTTCTACAGATGTTAAAACAGCTGATGTTGATAAAGCTGCTCGAGATGTAATAGAAGAATATGGTTATGGTGAATATTATATTCATAGTACTGGTCATAGTTTTGGATTAGAAATACATGAACCGCCTTTTGCTTCTTATACCTCTGATGAGGTTTTAAAAGAAAATATGGTTACAACAGTTGAACCAGGTATATATATTCCAGGAGAGTTTGGTGTACGTATTGAAGATGATGTTCTTGTACAGAAAAAACCAGAAGTTTTAACAGGAAAACTTGATAAAAAATTAGATTTCTCGTTAGAATAATTCCTTTTTATATTTTTTTTAATTATGTAGTTATAAGTTTTTAATTTTAAGTTATTAGTTATAATTAATATTTATATAATATAAAAGTAATACATATAGTTATAAAAAGTAATACATTATGCAATATAAAATAATAACTAAAATAAGCAGGATAATAAACAGATTTATTCCTAATAACTATAAAGAATTAATCCAAGAAAATCTTATTCAAATAGGGTTATATATTAAAACTGAAGAATTAATTACACTTATACTCATAACTACATTTTTATTAAGTGTCATTACTGTAATTATTGCAATAATAACTAATATGAATATAATTATATTTTTATTATTTGCATTAGTAACTCCTTCATTAAGTACAGTTCTATATATTATAAGAAAAAAACAAAGAAGAAAAGATAAAATAGAAAAAGATATACCTAATTTCTTAAGACAAATTGCATCTTTACTTAAAGCAGGTATGGGTACCGAATCAGCATTAGTTGAATTATCTAATACAACAAAAGGACCTTTAAATGATGAGTTGAAAAGAGCAATAATAGAAATGAGGTTAGGTAATTCCTTTAACCATGCATTATTGGGTATTGCTAATCGTACTGATTCAATAAATTTAAAACAAGCATTTCAAATAATTATACGTGGAAAAGAATCTGGAGGAAATTTAGCAAATATCTTAGAAATAGTTGCAAATGATTTAAAAGAAAGTATAGCACTAAAAAAAGAAAGAAAAGCAAGTGTTATGATGTCTGTAATGTTTTTATTAATTTCTTCTATTATAGCAGCTCCTTTTGCATTAGGTATGATTCAGTTGTATTCTGAGTTTATAGAAAAAATTGGTAAAATTAATCCTTTAAGAGGTGTTATACCAATAGCAAGTATGGGATATATTATAATACATTCAATATTAGTAAGTATATTATTAGGTATAGTTATTTACTCAGATAGTAAACAAGGAATAAAATATATGTTACTAATTGTACCCTCATCTTTAATAGTATATTATCTTTCTAAATTTTTATTTATGCATATAATGGGTCTATAAAAAGGAAGTGATATCATGGATGAATCTGGACAAACTTCTGCAGAATTAATATTATTAATATCTGGAATAATAATTATTGTACTAAGTGCAGTAATATTATATGAGAATTATTTAGAAAATTTTAAAAATGAGATTAATAAAACAGAAGTAAATACACTTATAAATAAAATAGATAGTATAAATAGTTATATTTAAAAAAAATTAAGAATTTAAAATAAAAAGAAGAAGATTATTTAATGAAGTTATCTACCATATTTCGAGTTTCATTAAATGCTGCCATATCCATATGTTGAGGTAATCCACCTAATTCTCCTTCAACATCTTTTAATATTCCTTCACCAGCACCTAAAAACATTCCTTCACTAGTTAATCCTACAAATTCAGCAGGAGGTAACAATGCAACAGCAACCTTATCATTATCTTTTACAGTTAAATCATTAGTAATAACAGTAACTGCACGAGTTTTAAGATTAACATTACAAACTTTCAAAGTATCTGTATCTGGATGATTACTTACACTAACTAATTCTCCAACTGCAATATCCACACCCATTATAGGATCATCTATTGGACCTAATTTTAATCTAGCTGGTAATCCTCTAATAGTATACATGAAAAATTTTATTTTTGATAAAGGTAATTGAATTTTTTCACGTTGTTCTCTGTTTAATTCTGATTGGAATTTTCTAGCATAATCTTCCCCACCTAAATTTTCCACAATATCATCTACACTTTTTAGAAGATTATCTATTTGTGGTGATTTAGCTAGTTCTTCAGGTTCTACATAAGAATAATATAATGTTTGAATATCAGGAAGCATATCTTTTGCAATCATTCTAACCTTTTTTTTATTCCAGGATCCTCTAAGATTTGATCCTTCTATTACACTTATGAATTGTTCTATAGTTTTTTCTGCTACTTTTAATCTATAATCTTTACTAGTATCCCACATTTTATCTTTTCCCAAGTTAATGTAATTTAAAAGTATTTTTTGTAAATAGTATTAAAATAATCTAATTTCAGTAAAAATAGATGGAGTTTATTATTTACGTACTTTTTTTTATATAATTATACTTTATATTAATTTATTATTATTTGTTACTTTTTTTTTCAATTAATTTATTTTTTTATTTCTGTTTATTTATATGACTTTAGAATTTAAACTAAAATATAAATAAATAGGTTATTTTTATATATATTGTATAATATAATATATATAGATAGAAAAATATTAATTTATACTATAATATAAACTAATAAAATATTCAATTTTAATTACAGTAACAATTTATTTTTGGTGATAACTTATGGTAAATTTATCTTTATTTTACAATTTAAGTGTTTATAATACAGAAGGAAAATATATAGGAAAAGTTAATGAAGTAGTATTAAATATTAAAAAAGGAAGAATATCCACATTAAAAACAAAAGCTTTAAAAACTGATACTAAAAATGTTGGATTGAGGGATGTATTGAGGAACTCTATGAAATTAGTTCCTGAAGAAGAAGAATCATTAACAACTGTAAAAGAAGAAGGTATAATTGATATACCTTATGAAATAGTGATAGCTGTTGGAGATATTATTTTAATAGATCAAAGTAGATTAAGTCAAGTAACAAGACCTAAAAAGCAAGCAACACCACCAGTACAACAAAAACATAGACAAAAAGCAGCAAATTAAAAAAAATAATGGAGATACTTATAAATATGAATATTGGTATTATGGGATGTGGATCTATAGCAGGCATTATAACTGATTCCTATTTAAAAGGTAATATGAATGTGGATATTAAATATTTTTATGATTATAAATATGAAAATGCAGTGAATTTAGCAAATAAAATTGATGCTGAAGCTTTAGATACCATAGATGAATTAATTGAAAAATCCGATTTAATCGTAGAAACAGCCTCACAAAGTGCTGTTAAAGAAAATGCTTTAAAAATCTTGGAAAATGGACGAGATATGGTAATTTTAAGTGTTGGAGCTTTGATGGATAAATCCTTTTATGAAAAATTAAAACAAGTTGCTGAAGATAATGGTGCAACAATACATATACCTTCTGGTGCAGTAACGGGTATTGATACAATAAAAGCAGCTAAAGGTCATATACAATCTATATCTTTAACAACTAGTAAACCACCACAATCATTAGATTTAGAAATCACAGATAATAAAGCAAAAATATTATTCGAAGGAAAAGCATCAGAAGCTGTAGAACTATTTCCTAAAAATATAAATGTATCTTCAACTTTAAGTTTAGCATCCGGAATAGATATAGATGTTAAGATTGTAGCTGATCCTAATATTAAATATAATACTCATGAAGTACGTGTAATTGGGAGATTTGGAGAATTAACTACAACTACTTCAAACATAAGTTGTTCAAATAATCCTAAAACAAGTGCATTAGCAGCATATTCTGCTATTAGTTTATTAAATAGTTTAAATAAAACAGTTAAAATTGGATCATAATTTTATTATTTAATTAATCTTAACTTTCTACATACTTTTTTTTAATTTTTTTTTATGATAAACTTTTATTCAAATTAAAATTTTAATAATCTTACTTATTTTACGTTTACATTAATTAGAAAGTAAAAATTATTAGAAAAAATATATGATGAAAAAAGAAATTAAATTAATTAAATAAAGTACTATATACTAGATAAATTATATTATTATAAAATATTATATGAATAATAGTATACAAATTAACTAATAGAAGTTAATTATTAAAATGAGGGATGATAAGAAATCTCTATCAAGGGGAGGAAATAATGGGTCTTAACAGTGCATTAGGAAAATTATTAGGTAACGATAAAAAATTTGATGAAATACTCATAGATAGAAGAGTAGTAGATGAAATAATAAAAATAGCAGTAAATTCAGATCCAAAAGAGTTCATGGCTTTATTATCTGGAAAAATTGAAGATCTTAAACTAAAAATTACAGGATTTATATTTTTACCATTTGAAGCTTCTGATACTAGTGCAGTTATGGAAATATTCATGATGCCACTTAAAAATGATTCTGTTGGATCTGTTCACAGTCACCCAGGTCCAAGTGCAGAACCATCAAATACTGATTTATTGTTTTTTGAAAGAAATGGAATATTTCACATGATTATATGTAGACCATACAATGAGTATACAATAAGAGCATATGATGCATTTGGAACACCAGTACCTTATACAATTACTGATTTAGGTAATGAAGTAGAAATTCAAGCATGGGATAATTTAAATGTCAATGATCAATTCTTTGATGATGAATTATTAGCTGAATTAAAAGAATTAGAAGATGAAGAAGATAATCTTGCAGAATTAGAAGCAGAAAATGATGTTGATCATTTAGATGATGATTTATTGAATATGTTAGAGGATGATGGTGTACCTGAACAACCAGAAATTCCAACAATTACAATGCAAATTGAAAACAATGGTAAAATTATTGAAAAAACAATACCATTGCCTGAATCATTCAAAGAAGGTGATGATTTAGTTATTGATATTAGAACTGATCAACCACCTGAAGAGAGTATGGAAGAGTTAACTTTAGATACAAAAACATTTACTAATCCAGATGTCAGTGATAAACTTAGAGCAAAATCTTCTGAAGAAATAGAACGTGAAATTTCAATTATGGAATCAGATATTGAAGAAATTAAGAAAGAGAACAAACGTTTACTTGAAGAATCTAAAAAAAAGGCAAATAATTAAAAAATTAACTTAGAATTCTAGTATAAATAATTTATACTTTAATTCCTTTCCTTATTCTATTATTTTTGTTTAAATTTAATCTATTTAAAAATTAGCAATATTTTAAAAAATTCTTATTTTATCATTTTAAAAAAAATTAGTAAAAAATAATAAATATTAGATATTTATTATAATGTTAATGGTTTTGCTTCGTAGATATCCTCTATAGATTCTAATTTAGAAACAGCATCTTCAGGAATTGCTTCATCGACTTTAAGAACCATTACTGCTTCTCCACCTTCTGATTTTCTTCCTACTTGCATTTCTGCTATGTTGATTTTATAATCTCCAAGTATGCCACCAATAGTACCTATAGTTCCTGGTAAATCTCTATATTTAATAAATGCCATTTGACCTTCAAGAAGCATATCGACATTGTATCCATCAATTGATATTATTTTTGGTTCATTTCCATCAATAATACCTTCAATGATCATATTATTGTCATCATATTTACTTTCTATTCTTATAATACCATCATAGTTTTTACAACTGTCTGTTTCGCCTTCTGTTAATACAATACCTCGTTGTTTAGCTAATGATTTTGCATTTATTGAGTTTACTGGTTCATTTAATATAGGGTTTAAGAATTCTTTTAATAATTCTCTTGTTAATGGTTCTTTATTTCTTCCAGTTATTTCTCCAGCGTATACTATGTTTAATTCGGATACGTTTGGAGTTGTTGTTTGTACTAAAATTTTTCCAAGTTTTTCTGTAAGTCTAAAGTATGGTTTTAGTTTTTGAAATGTTTCACTATCAACTAAAGGCATGTTTAAAACATTGTTTGGAACTTCATCATTTAATACTTGTTTTACTTCTTTTGCTACAATAATAGCTGCATCTCTTTGTGCTTCTTTAGTTGATGCTGCTATATGTGGTGTTAATACTACGTTATCAAGTTCAGCTAAAGGTGTATCTGTTGCTGGTTCATTTTCATATACATCTAATCCTGCACCCATAGTTGTTCTTACTTTTAGAACATCATAAAGATCTTTTTCATTTATGATTCCACCTCTAGCACAATTTAATAATATTGCATTATCTTTCATTTGTTCTAGTTGTTCTTTGGAAATAAGACCTTTTGTTTCTGGTGTTAATGGTACGTGTATTGTCATTACATCAGCTCTTTGTATAAGATCTTCAAGGGTAGTTATTTCTACACCTAAAGATTTTGCAGTTTCTTCAGTGATGTATGGGTCGTATACAATTACGTCCATTTGGAAAGCTTTTGCTCGTTTTACAACTTGGCTTCCAATTCTTCCCATTCCAATTACACCTAGGATTTTATCTTTTAATTCCATACCCATGAATTTACTTTTTTCCCATTTACCAGCTTTTACAGATGCATCAGCTATTGCTATTTTACGACTTAATGCTAACATTAATCCCATTGCATGTTCTGCTACTGTAATTGATGTAGATTCTGGAGCATTTACAACCATAATACCATGGTTTGTAGCTTCATTAACATCTATATTATCTACTCCAACTCCTGCTCGTGCAATTATTTTTAAGTTTTTTGCATTTTCTATTACTTCTTTAGTTACTTTTGTTCTACTTCTTACAATTATTCCTTCATATTGGTCAATTGTATCAAGAAGTTCTTCTGGTGTTATTTTTGGATTGAATGTTACTTCTGCAGATCCTTCTAGTACATCTATACCTTTTTCGTTAATTTTATCAGCAATTAATACTTTTGCCATCTTTGATCTCCTCTATGATCTTTTATTTATTTTTTAAATTCATGAAATATGGGTTAATAAAAATATTAAGTCCATACATGTAATATTATAATATGTAGTCTAAACTCTGATTTTTTAATCTTCTTATTTTTTTTAATTTTATTTATAATGTATAGAGTTTAATACTCAATAGTAATAACTATAGTTTTTTTCATTTATAAAGATATAATATTTTATATTATTAAATATAATATTAATTCATTCAATAGTAATATTATGTTATTTTTTTTAAAATAGTATATTTTATGTTTAATAAGTAAAATTAGGATATGATATTTAATGACTTTTAATGAAGTAATTTTAGGCAATGCTCCTTTTGTTGGAGCAACAAGGTTTGGTCATCGATCACGATTATATGAACTTGATTTCAAAAAACAACCAGAAAACATTGCTAAAATAATGAATAAATCTAATGAAATGGGTGTAAAAAATATTCTCATAAAAAATAATAAAGATGTTGTGGATGCAGTTAAATTATCTGAATCAGAGGGTTTTGATTGGAATGTAATTGGAATTACTGACTGTACTAATTTTGATGATGATTTGAAAATATTTGAAGATTTATCAGCAAACACTATTCTTTTATCAGATAAATTTGTAGATTCTCATATTAAAGATGATAAATTTGATGATATAGCTAATTATTTAAATAAAATTAATGATATGAATAAAATAGCTGGACTTGAATCTAATTTAGCTTTTCATAATACGCCTTTAATATATAATTCATTTTTAATGGATTTATTTGATGTTTATATGATTCCTTTAAATTTTTATGGATACATGTTAGATTGTGATTATTTTAAAAAAGAGAATAAAGAGATATATAAAGAAAATATATCTAAAATGAATAAAAAGATAATTGCTAATCATACTTTAGCTACAGGTATTTTAAAGCCTGCTGAAGCATATGAATATATAAAAAATATTGATTTTATTGATTCAGTGTGTGTAGGTGTTGCAAAAACTGAAGAAGCAGAAGAAACATTTGATGTAATTAATAAGTATATTTAATTATTCTTCTTCTGATTCTTTTTTACGTTCTTTTACTAAGTCCAGTACATCTTCAGCTTTATCCATTTCCTCAAGTTCCCATGTATATATTATTGGAATATTATTTATTGAATTTTTTTCTTGTTCATGTTCTAATACAAATAATGCATTATATCCTGTAACTTTTGAAATATCTCCCGTATTTAAAGCAATGGTTTTTAATGTTTTTTCATTTCTGTTTCGTTCCATGTTGGTAATTAACATTTTATTTTGTTCAGGGGTTTGATTTTCAATTTCTTTACTTAATTTTTCTATTTCATCTATTTTATCTTCAATTTGTTGTTTTAATTTTTTGATTTCTTCAGTATCATTTTTTTCTTGCTGTGTTATAGCATCAAATGGAGTTTTATTAGATGAATTTATTTCAAATCCTAATTTAATTAATTCAATTGGTTCTTGTATCTTTGTATCAAGACTATTTTCTTTTTCTGTTTTTAATATATTGATTGATACTGTTATTGGCCTATTTAAAACACTTTCAATCATCATTGCTGTTTCAGGATAAGTTTGTGATATTCCTTGTTCATATTTATATATTGTTTCTCTAGATACATGACTAATATCAGCAAGTTCTTTTAATGATAAATGTTGTTTTTCTCGTAAAGCTTTTAATAATTTTCCATTAATTTGTACGTAGTATCCACCACGTTGAGCAAATATTTCCGGATGTATATCATTAACTATTACATTACAAAATGTTTGTGGAGATATTGCTGGTATTTCATGTCTTTCATATACTACATCTTCCTCAAGATAGTTATGTTTTGATTTCATTCCAATTATTATAGGACTTGCAAGAAAAGTTCCTGCTACTTTACGTAACTCTTCAGCTTGTTGATTACTTAAGCTATCAATGTTTACAAGTATCTTAAGAACTATTAAAATATCTTTTTTTCTTGCAAGTATATCAAAACAACTTCTATCATAGATATTGGATGTTTGAAATCCATAATCTAATAATAATTGATTGATGTCTTGTAGTATATGTTCCCTTTTTATTGAACCATTATCTATTTGCATAATACATAATAAATATATCGTAACATATATTTTTTATTATAAAATTATTTTTATTAAAAATAATATTTTTTTTATCAGGTGAAAAATTGACTTCAGAAAATAAGATTAAATTACATGTGGGTCTTGATGATACAGATTCTAATAAAGGAATGTGTACTACATATGTGACCTGCCTTATATTAAATAAATTAAAAGAATTTAGAATTATTCCAATAGATTATCCTAGATTAATACGATTGAATCCATTTGCAAGGTATAAAACTAGAGGAAATGGTGCATTATCTTTCGTTGTAGAATTAAATTCTAAAAAAGAAGTAGAATTAGTTGAAAAAATTGTATTGGAATATGTAGAGAAATATGCTATGTTTGATGGTGAAAATACTAATCCTGGAGTAGTTTTTTATGAAGGAGAAGTAACTGATGAAATGAGGCAATATGCTATAGATGCAATTTATAATATAATAACCATAGATTATGCTGAAAAATTTGCTAAAAAAATCGGAGCAAAAATCCATAAATTCAAAAAAGGTAGAGGGATTATTGGTTCAATTGCAGCTATAGGAGTAAAACTTCCTGATGAAACGTTTGAATGTTTAGCTTATCGTATTCCTGAAAATTATGGTACTAAACGTGATTTGGATGAAGATAGTATTAAATTAATGAATGATAAAACGTATCCTGAGACATTTGATAATGTTGATGGTAATTATGCTGCTATAGAACCACATACACCATGTCCTGTATTATATGGTATTCGGGGAAATACAGCAGATATTGTTGAAAAAGCTCAGTCTATTGTAATTTCTAATGAAGAAATTGAAGATTATTGTATATTCCGTACAAATCAACATACAGATATGCATATTCAATACAATACTAAAATTGAAAATATGAAAGATTTTAATTGTTATTGTTTTGATTGTAAAGTTTGTGAAGAACCTTTTGATATTTTAGGTGGACATGTATTTTTTAAAGTAACTGATGGAACTGGAATAATGGAATGTGCAGCTTTTGAACCTACAAAAAATTTTAGAGATATCATTCGTAAATTAAAAATAGGTGATGAAGTTACTATATACGGTGGTATTAATGAAAATCACACATTCAACATTGAAAAAATTAAAATAAATCATATAACTGATGTATATAAACTTATTAATCCTAAATGTAGCTGTGGAAAACGTATGAAATCTGCTGGAAAAAATAAAGGTTTTAAATGTTCTAGTTGTGGAAAACGTTTAAGAGATAGTACAAAATCAAAAATATTATTAGAACGCGATATTGAAGAAGGTTTTTATGAAGTACCAACATCTGCAAGACGTCATCTTTCAAAACCAATTATCAGAATAACTACTGGTGCAGATCAAAAATTAGTTAATAAAGAATGTAATTAGTAGTATATTTTTTATTTTTTTATTTTTTTTATATTTAATTTGGAATTTTTATAAATAATTATTTGATTTATTTTAAAATAGTTTTTAATTTTTATAATTAGTTTTACTCATCACGAAGAATTTATTTAAAAATATAATTTATTTATTAATATTTTAATTTTACTTGTTATATTTAATAGTTATTTTGATTAACAACTTTGCTTGACACATATGAATTATAAAATTATATAACTAATAACAATACAAATATATCTTTATAAGATATACTTTTATGAACTGATCATAAATATTCATTATAAAAAAATTTATTTTATGATGTAATATTATTGGTTCTCATGTCTATAATGGGGTGATATGTTAAGTAAGTTATTTATTAGTTTATTTTATAAAATAACGAAATTATACCGGATACAGGATATATAAAAATCTTTCAAGTTTTTTATATTAGTTGTATTAGATATAAAATATTAAAATATAAAAAAGATCATATAAAGGGTGATTTATTTATGGCAACTATTTCTGAAATTATAAATACTATCAGAAAAACAGAATCTGAAGCAGATAGTTTAATAGAAGACGCAAATACCAAATCAACTGAAATGATCCAAGAAGCTCGTGCAAATGCAGATAAAGCTATTGAAACAGCTAAAGAAGATGCTCATGAAGAAGCTAAACATATAATTCTTGCTAAAGAAGAAGATGCTAAAAAAGAAGCTGTTATAATAACTAACAAATCTGAAAGTGATATCAAAGAATCTTTAAGAGGTTCTGAGAAAAATGTGGACGAAGCTGCTGAAATAATAACAAAAACTGTGTTATAAAGGGATGACTATGTTTAGGCCAGCAAAAATGCAAAAATTAAGCATAGTAACCTTGAATAAATACACTAAACCAACTATAGATGTCCTTCACGAAAGAGGAGATATTCAAATTGATGATATTTCTGAAATTATCGATGAAGTAGAAGACTATAATAATTTAGATGTATCTAAACAAGATCCTATAGCTAGCAGAATATCATCATTATCAATGAAATGTGGTAGTATAATTGACACATTAAAATCTGCTGAGCAGAATCAAAGTAAAGTGGATGTTATTAAAGGATTTTTTAGTCCAAAAGCGATTGAAGCTAAAGAAGTTGAATACAAAGATTCAACCGAATTAGCAGATAAAGCGGAAGAACTTATTAATAAAGTTGATAACGTATTAAGTCCAATCGAAAGTCGTATAAATGAGATTGGCTCAGAAAAAACAAAATATAATGATTCTTTAAATGTAGCTACACAACTTAAATCATTTGATATTGACTTTGCAAAATTACAGCAAACAAAATATACAAATGTAATATGTGGTAGATTACCATCTGATAACTTAAAAGAAGCAGAAACTAAAATTGATGAAGTAACTGATCAAGTTGAAGTCATTAAAGGTAAACCTTCTGGAGATTCAGATACCGAAGTAACACCTATTGTAATAGTATGTGCAGCAGGATTTGAAGAAGAAATTTCTGGTGTATTAAGACGTCTTGAATTAGAAAAATTAGATGTATCAGGATTAAAAGGTAAACCTGATGACATTATCAAAGCGTCTAAAGATAAAATTAAAGAATTAGATAAAGAAAAAGAACAATGCATAAATGATATTAATCAAGTAGGTCAACGTTCAAAAGAAAGACTACTTGTATACGATGAAGCTTTAGAAGTTGAAAAAGAAAGAACTGAAATTTATGCATCATTTGGTGAAACAAAAAATACTAAAACATTTAAGGCTTGGGTACCTAAAGAAAAAGTTGAAGAAACAATTTCTATTATAGAAGAAACTACTGATGGTAACAGTGTTATTGAAGTAGCAGATCCTACAGAAGATGAAATTGATAACAACAAAGTACCTGTAAAACAGCAAAACCCTGGTTTTGCAAAACCTTATGAATTTTTAGTTGGTATGTATTCAACACCAAACTACAAAGATATAGATCCAACAATCATTGTAGCATTAGTATTCCCCTTCTTCTTCGGTTATTGTTTAACTGATGCAGGATATGGTGTAATATTAGCTATATTAGGATTCTTACTATATCGAGGAATTGGAAAATATAATAAAACATTCAAATCATTTGGAGTTATCATGTTAAGTTGTGGTCTTTGGACTGTAATACTGGGTATGGTGACTGGTGGTTTGATAGGTGACTTTATACCTAGATTTATATATGGTAACACAAATGCAGCAATGCCTACGGTAATACCGGATATTAACGCATTTGTACATCCAGAAAATATCTTAATAATAGCACTTATCATAGGTTTAATACACTTAAACATCGGTTTCTTATTCGGAATAATTGATAATTACAAACGTGGAAATTACAAAGAAATATGTTCAAGTCAATTATGTTGGGTTCTTATTGAGGTATCAATAATAGCATATGTATTAACACATTCAATAATTGTATTTGGAGTCATATTTGTTATAGCATTAGGTATCCTTGTTTATGGTGCAGGTGTAATGGGAGTAATGGATATATTCGGTTTCCTTGGAGACGTTTTATCTTACTCAAGATTATTAGCATTATGTCTATCCACAGGTGGTATAGCTATGACAGCAAACTTACTAGGTCAATTAGTATCTGGATTCCCTTATATAGGAATTATACTAGGTATTATTGTATTCTTAGGAGTTCATACATTTAACATTGCATTCCAGTCAATGGGTGCATTCATACATTCTTTACGTTTACAGTACGTAGAATTCTTTGGTCAATTCTATACTGGTGAAAGTAAAGCATTTGAGCCATTTAAAGCAATTAGAAAATATACTAAAAGTCGGAGGTAAAATAAAATGGCAGCAACATTAGCATTAGGTTCAGCCTTAGCTGCAATTGGTGCAGGAGTAGCAGTTGGTTTCGCAGCATTAGGTTCAGGTATCGGTCAGGGTATAGCATCATCAGCAGCTGTAGGTGCAGTAGCTGAGGATTCAAGTATGTTCGCTCAAGGTTTAGTATTTACAGCTATTCCTGAGACACAGGCTATATACGGTTTCCTTATCGCTATCTTATTATTAGTATTCTCAGGTATTATGGGAGGATCTCCATTAGGAGTAACAGCAGGTTTAGTAGCAATAGGTGCAGGAGCATCCGTTGGTTTCGGTGGTCTCGGTTCCGGTATGGGACAGGGTATCGCATCTTCAGCAGCAGTTGGTGCAGTTGTAGAAGAACCAAGTATGTTTGCACAAGGTTTAGTATTTACAGCTATTCCTGAAACTCAGGCTATCTACGGTTTCCTTATAGCTATCTTATTATTAGTATTCGGTGGAATACTCTAAGTAAAGAAATACGACGAAAGGCTTATATATAAAAAAGCCTTTTTGAACATTATTTTTTGGAGGAAAATAGATGAGCGTTGGAACGGATAAAATTACGTCAAACATTTTATCAGATGCTCAAGAAAAATCTGATGATATTCTTTCTAAAGCTAAAGCAGACTGTGAAGCTATCGCAACAGATGGTGACAAAACTGCTGAAGTGGAGAAAGCAAAAATATTAGAAGCAGCAGAAAAACAAGCTGATATGAAATATCAACAAATAATTTCTGAAGCAAAAGTTAATGCTAGAAGAAAAGAACTAGAATCTCGTGAAGAGTTAATAGAAAAATCTTTCAGAATAGCATCAGATAATATTGAAAAACAAGCATCTGAAAATTCCACAGATTATGTGGCATCTCTTAAAACTATGATTAAAGATGCTTCTCTACAAATTGGTGGAGGAAATCTTGAATTATTACTCAGAGCAGATGATGTAGATAATGCAAAATCAATGATTGATGAAATAGCTAAACAAGTTACTAGTGAATCAGGTATTGATACATCTTTTGTCATCGGTGAACCAGTTGATATAATTGGTGGAGTAGTAGTAAAAACAGTTGATGGAGAAGTAGAAGTTAAAAATACTATTGAAGCTCGTATGCTTCGATTTAGAAAACAGCTAAGATCAGAGGTTGCTAAAAAACTATTTAGGTAGTTGATGGAGGAGAATTTATATGGCAGACAGCATAATGGGATTAATTTCATCCTTAGGATTCTCTTCTCCTGAAGCATTCATTGCATTAATGTTTATGGTACTTGCTGTGATAGGAGCAATAGTAGTAGTAGTAACAATCAGACCTTTATTAGAGTATTATCCATATACTTATCCTAACGCAAGGATAAGAGCTAGAATAGGTAAATTATACAATGATAAACAAATAACAGAGTTAACAGAATCTGATAATCTTGAAGAAATGAAAAATTATTTAAGAGGTTCTAAAGATTACTCTAAATTTGTTGATAAATATCCTATAGAAAAAGCATTAGATGCTAACCTTGCAGAATCATATGATTTATTAGCAAAAGTTAGTCCTGATAGTTTAAAACCAACATTTGAAATGATGTTAGCAAAATGGGATATTAAAAATATCAAAAGTGTATTAATTGCTAAAGAAGCAAAACTCAATGAAGAAGAAACAGAAAATCTTTTAGTACCATATGGTGAATTAAAAGATAATCATGATAAATTAGTAGATTCCAGTAGTGTACAAGAATTGATTGTAAACTTAGAAGGAACACCATATGCAAAAATACTAGAAGATGCAATGCCTGATTTCAAAGAGAATGGAACATTAGTAACTCTAGAATCAGCTCTAGATAAATACTACTATGACAGAATATTAACAAAATCCTCTAGTGAAGAAGACGATAACACTAGAATGTTACATAATTATATAGGATCAAAAGTTGACATAGCAAATCTTAAAATTATTTTAAGAGCAAAAGTTGACGGACTTGATTATAATGATATACATAAATATGTAATAGACAGTGGATATCAACTTCGAGAATGGAAATTAAAAGAATTAATGGAAGCTGAAGACATCAATGGTGTATTAAGTGGTATAGAAGGTACTGAATATGGTAAAATAGTATCAGAACATATCCCAGAATTTAACCAAACAAATTCAATAGCACCTTTTGAAAAAGCTTTAGATGAGTACGAAAGAGACTTAGCAAATAATATCTTTAGAAAAAAACCATTCGGTATAGGTCCAATAATAGGATTTATAAATAAAAAAGAGACAGAAATTAAAAATCTCAAAGTTATTGCTAGAAGTAAACGCGGTTCTAGAATTCCTAGTTCCGAAGTTAAGGAGATGTTATTATGAGCGATGATAATAAAAAATCTGATATAGCAATAATGGCAGATCCAGATACTGTTACTGGATTTATGTTAGGTGGAATAAAAAGTGGTTTCCCTGTACACAATACAGAAGAAGCACAGAAAACATTAAAACAATTAGTAGATGATGAATATTCTATCATCATTACTACTGAAAAAATTGGGGATGAACTTAGAGCAGATATTACAAAATATACTGGTTCTAAAGCATTACCAATGATAATAGAAGTACCAGATAAGTCAGGTTCACATGAACGAGAATCTGACCCAATGAATGAGCTTATCAAAAGAGTTATTGGGGTTGAGATGGTAAAATGATCACAGGAAAAATTATTAAAATTGCAGGTCCAGTTATTGTCGGTGGAGACATGAAAGGTACCCAAATGCACGAAATGGTTCGTGTGGGTGAACTCGGACTCATAGGTGAAATTATTGAACTTGAAGGCGACACAGCTACTATTCAGGTTTACGAAGAAACTGCTGGTATTAAACCAGGAGAAAAAATAGAAAGTACTGGTGGTCCACTCTCAGTAGAATTAGGTCCAGGTATACTAAAATCAATCTATGATGGAATTCAAAGACCATTAGATGAAATTAAAAGTTTATCAGGAGATTACTTACCTAGAGGAGTAGACGTACCAGCACTAGATAAAGAAAAAGAATGGACTTTTGTACCTAAAGTTGAAACTGGTGCAGAAGTATCAGGTGGAGATATTTTAGGAACAGTAGATGAAACATCTTCTATTGTACATAAAGTTATGGTACCACCAACTATTAGTGGAACAGTAAAATCCATAGTAAGTCAAGGAAAATACACTGTAGTCGATGATATTGCAGAAATAGATACTGGTAGCAGTGTAGAAAAAGTACAAATGATGCAAATTTGGCCAGTCCGAGTAGGAAGACCATATGAGAAAAAACTTGACCCGGATATACCATTAATTACAGGACAAAGAGCACAAGATACCTTTTTCTGTTTAGCAAAAGGTGGAACAGCAGCAATGCCTGGTCCTTTCGGTTCAGGAAAAACTGTTACTCAGCAACAATTAGCTAAATGGGCAGATGCAGATATAGTTGTATATATCGGATGTGGAGAACGTGGAAACGAGATGACAGAGGTACTTACTGAGTTCCCTGAACTTGAAGATCCAAAATCTGGAAATCCATTAATGGATAGGACCGTTCTTATTGCAAACACATCAAACATGCCGGTAGCAGCTAGGGAAGCTTGTGTATATACAGGAATTACAATCGCAGAATACTTCAGAGATATGGGTTACGATGTAGCTCTTATGGCAGATAGTACCTCAAGATGGGCAGAAGCTATGAGGGAGATTTCTGGACGTCTAGAAGAGATGCCTGGTGAAGAAGGTTATCCAGCATACTTAGCATCTAGATTAGCTCAGTTCTATGAACGTGCAGGAAGGATTATCACAGTAGGTAGTCACAAAGCTGAATCATCTGTAACAGTAGTTGGAGCAGTATCACCTCCTGGAGGAGATTTATCTGAACCTGTAACTCAGAACACTTTACGTATTGCAAAAGTATTTTGGGCATTAGATTCATCACTTGCAGACAGACGTCATTTCCCATCTATCGATTGGTTACAAAGTTATTCACTTTATGTGGATAGTATTACCAGTTGGTGGAATACAGAAATTGGTGCTGACTGGAGGGATTTAAGAAATGAAGCAATGGCTATCCTACAGAAAGAATCTGAATTAGAAGAGATTGTACAATTAGTAGGTCCAGATGCTTTAC
The DNA here is from genome assembly GCA_964399835.1 of uncultured Methanobacteriaceae archaeon. Classification (GTDB taxonomy): domain Archaea; phylum Methanobacteriota; class Methanobacteria; order Methanobacteriales; family Methanobacteriaceae; genus Methanosphaera. The sequence goes on from CAYNSJ010000001.1 coordinate 104,408, forward strand.
CTGATAAAGATCGTGTAACACTCGAAGCATCACGTATGTTAAGAGAAGATTTCCTACAACAAAACGCATTTGATGACACAGATACATACTGTTCACCAAGTAAACAATATAACATGCTAAAAACAATTTTATTATATAATACAACCGCACAAGCAACATTAGCTGAAGGTGCAGAAGTTAATAAACTTGTAAACTTAGATGTTAGAGTTGAATTAGGAAGAATGAAATACATCCCTGAAAGTGAATTCGATGAAAGAATTGCAAAAATCAGAGACGATATTACTAAACAATGTGGAGAGGCAGCACAATGAATAATGTAGATATTAAAACTAGAGAATATACTACTGTAGCTGAAGTTTCAGGACCTCTAATGGTTGTTGAAGGTGTCGAAGGTGTAGCATACAACGAGATTGTAGAAATTGAAACACCTAGTGGAGAAAACAGATCTGGACAGGTTCTAGAAGTTAAAGATGACATTGCAGTTGTACAGATATTTGAAGGAACAAGTGATTTAAACACTGAATCAACAAAAGTACGATTTACTGGTGAAACAGCAAAAATTGGTTTATCAACTGATATGCTTGGAAGAGTATTCAATGGTATAGGTAAACCTATAGATGGTGGACCAGAAATTATACCTGATCAAGAATTAGATATTAACGGTTCCCCAATGAATCCATCTGCAAGGGAATTTCCAGCAGAATTTATTCAAACTGGTATTTCAACTATAGATGGAATGAACACTCTTGTACGTGGTCAGAAATTACCTATCTTTTCAGGTTCTGGATTACCACACAACGATCTTGCAGCACAGATTGCAAGACAAGCAAAAGTAATTACTGAAGACAGTGAATTTGCTGTTATATTCGGTGCAATGGGTATTACTCACGAAGAATCAAACTTTTTCATGAACGAATTCGAACAGACTGGAGCATTAGAAAGAGTTACAGTATTCATGAACTTAGCAGACGATCCTGCTATTGAAAGAATTTTAACTCCAAAAATGGCTTTAACAACTGCAGAATATCTTGCATTTGAAAAAGGAATGCACGTATTAGTAATTCTTACTGATATTACTAACTACTGTGAAGCACTAAGGGAAATTTCATCAGCTCGTGGTGAAGTACCTGGACGTAGAGGTTACCCTGGATACATGTATACTGATTTATCTACAATGTACGAACGTGCAGGACGTATACATGGTAAAGGTGGATCTATTACTCAGATGCCTATATTAGTTATGCCTCAGGATGATATTACTCACCCTATTCCTGATTTAACTGGATATATTACTGAAGGTCAGATCGTACTTAGCCGTGAATTAGAAAGAAAAGGTATTTATCCTCCTGTAGATGTACTTCCTTCATTATCTCGTTTAATGAGTGGGGGTATTGGTGGAGAACGTACTCGTGAAGATCACAGTGGTGTTTCAGATCAATTATATGCAGCTTATGCTGAAGGTCGTGACTTACGTGACTTAACAGCTGTAGTTGGAGAAGAAGCATTAACCGATCGTGATAGAAAATTCTTAAAATTTGCTGATGAATTTGAAGATAAATTTATTAGACAAAGTAAAGATGAAGATAGATCAATTCAAGAAACTCTTGATCTTGGTTGGGAATTACTATCTATTTTACCTAAATCTGAACTTAAACGTGTTAAAGACGAATTTGTTGACAAATACTTACCAAGTAATGAAGAAGCAGTTGAAGATGAAGAATAATTTTTTATTCTTTAATTGTTTCTTGAATATTATAAGTATACAGCAAGGAGACTAGATAATGGCAAATGAAAAAATAGAAGGAATTAACCCTACACGTATGGAACTTCTTGATTTAAAGCAAAGAGAAAAACTAGCTGTAAAAGGTCACAGTCTTCTTAAAGAAAAAAGAAATGCTCTAATTATGGAGTTCTTTAATATTCTAGATCGTGTTAAAGGTTCAAGAGATGAAGTTGAAGCTAAATTACAAATTGCTTATACTGAATTAAATAAAGCTCAAATAGACATGGGAGATATGGCAGTTAAGCGTGCAGCTTTATCTGTTCAAGAATCAGTTGATTTAGATATAAGTTCTAGAAGTGTAATGGGTGTTTCAGTCCCTGTTGTGAAAAGTAAAGCTAAGAAAAGTAATGTAATTAGTAGAGGTTACGGTTTTTCCGAAACTTCTGTTAACTTAGATATTGCTGCTAAAGAATTTGAAGAATCAATTAAACTAATTATTGAACTTGGTGAAATTGAAAAAACAATTGTTCTTTTAGCTAGTGAAGTTGAAGCAACAAAAAGAAGAGTAAATGCATTAGAACATGTAGTTGTTCCTCGTATTCAAAACACAGTTTCATTTATTGAAATGCGTTTAGAGGAAATGGAAAGGGAAAGCTTTGTAAGACTTAAAGTTATTAAAAAGTCAATGGAAGAAAACGAAGCTAAAGAGTCAGAATAAATCTAATGCTGAAGAATAGATAAATCTCTGTAATAGAGATAATATTCTTCTTATTTTTAATCCCTTTTTGACAACCACTTTTTTTTATATAAATATTTTTTACTATTTTTTAAATTAATATTTTAATTACAATAAATTAATTTTATTTTGATAAATATACTAGTTAATAACAAACTAATTATATTAATAATTTAGACAATAATTGAAGGGGGCATGTTTTTTATTACCGAAAAAATATTAGTTGTTGGATCAAATACTAGAGCAGTATCAAAATCTTTAAAAGATTTAGGTTATATAGTATATGCTACTAGTTTTTTTGATTCACTTGATCAAAGAGAAGTTACAGATAAATTATTAATCCCTAATGATTTCATAGATTATAAACCTGAAACATTAGAAAAATTAGCTTTAAATTATGTAGATGAAGTTGATCATATTATTTGTTGTAGTGGTGTAAGATCATGGTTATTTCCTAAATCTAAAATTATTGGAAATAAGGATACAAAAAATATTGTTAATAAATATAAGTTATACAAGAAGCTTCATAAGAATTTTTTAATGCCTGAAACATATAAAGTTTCTAATTTAGAAGAGGCAAAAGAAATAGCAAGTAATAGTCCTGAAAAAAAATTTTTAACAAAACCTATTGAAGGTTGTGGTGGACTTAATATCCAATGGTTAGATAAAACTACTACAAATGATTTTCAGGATGAATTTTTATTACAGGAATATATTACAGGTACTCCTATAAGTAGTTCTTTTCTTTCATATTCAAATAGTAATTTTGATACTACTATGGTAACAGTATCAACTCAAGTAATAGGTTCTCATATTTTAGGTTCAAATTCTTTTGAATATTGTGGTAATATTACACCTAACGTTATAGAATCACCTAAGATTTATAATATATCTGCAAAAATTGCACGTATGTACAAGTTAATTGGATCTAATGGTGTTGATTTTGTTTTTCATAATAACAATGTATATGTAATAGAAGTAAATCCAAGAATTCAAGGTACTTTTGAAAATATAGAGAATAGTTTTAATATAAACATGGCAAAATCACATATTGATTCATGTAATAATATACCTGTAAAAATATCTAATGCATCAAAATTTACTGTTAAATTAATACCATACTCAAAATATGATGCTATTTATAATCTTAATAATATAAAATATATTCATGATATACCTCAAGATAAGACTATAATTAAAAAACAAGAACCTATTGTAACTATACTTACTTCAGATAGGATATTAGAAAATGCAATGAATAAAGCAGAAAGAGTTTTAAAACAAGTTTATAGTTCTGGTAAAATTAATTAAAAATTTATAGAAAAAGATGTTATTTTATAAAATTATTTAAATTATTCCAAATTGAAATAATATAAACATAATAACTCCAATTGCTATTAAAAAAGTAGATATTATCATTATACGTGTATATATATAAAATAGTCTGGCTTTTTTATCAGGATCTCCATCTAAATATTCTTTTATTGGATCTTCATAATTAGTCATATTATTTAGAACTCTCCTTTTTAAATTTAAATAATTGTAATTTATTATTAAATATATTATGTTAACATTTGATAAATAAATATTTCTTTAATATTTAGTATAAATTATAATTGTTAAAATAATTATCATAAAAAAAGTTTTTCAGTAGTCCCGAGCGGAGTCGAACCGCTGTCCCCGGTTCCAAAGACCAGGAGGATTGCCACTACCCTACGGGACTATCTTTGTGTAAAATAGTATTTGTCTACCTTTGTAATTAGACTACATTAATATGTTATATATTAAGTTATTAATAAACTTTATGATTATATAAATAAATATTTTCTATTTAATAAATTTATTTTGACTTTTATTCATTGAATATTTATTGTATTTTTTTTAAATAATCTCTTTTAATAATATTTTTTTGAAATATCCTTTATTATTCATATCTTTAATTTTTTTTCTTAATAAGGAGTGTTCGCCAAAATTTGTTTTTTATTTTATGGTTATTGTGAATTTTGTGTCGT
>CAYNSJ010000002.1:0-94156 GCA_964399835.1 uncultured Methanobacteriaceae archaeon
AATAAAAAAATATTTAATAATAAATCCATAAATAAATTTATCAAAAAAAATAAACCTATTTAAGACCAAATAAAAACATTTATTTTAATTATAATAACAAAATTTATTTTATTAAATATTATTATCAGTAATTAGTATTAATAATATATAAATAAGTATTAATTATTATTTAAAAAAATAAAAGTATAAGATATAATTTAATAATAATGAATTTTACATATATAATTTGATAAGAAAAAATAAATTTTAAAATAATAGATCAATAAAATAAATTGAATCTTAATACTAATTTGGAGTTAAAAATAAATGCATGAATTATCAATGGCAGACAGTATGGTAAATGCTATACTAAATGTTGCAAAAAAAAATGATGCAATAAGCATAACAGAAGCAACATTAGAAGTAGGAGAACTTACTATGCTCAATCCAGAACAACTAAAATTTATGATAGATGTACTAAGAGAAGATACAATCTTAAAAGATGCTACAATTAACATTAATATGGTACCTATAAAAATAAAATGTGACTCATGTGGTTTTACAGGTGAAACTAAAACTGATGAAAATATGGATCATTTAATGGCTGTTGCAAAATGTCCAAAATGTGATAAAACACATGTACAAGTTATAGAAGGACAAGAATGTAATATTAAAACAATAAAAATTGAGAAGGAAGAAGAAAATGCATAATATAGCAAGTATAGAAGTAGAAGAAGATATTATAAGAGCAAATAAAAAATTAGCAGAAAAAAATACAGAAAAGCTAGATGAAAAAAATGTATACAGTATAGATCTAGTAGGTGCTGTAGGATCTGGTAAAACATCACTCCTTGAAACATTAATTGATGAAATGAAAAATGAAAAAATAGGAGTAATCGCTGGAGATATAATAAGTAAATATGATGCAAAAAGAATAGAAAACAAAAATGTCCCAGTGAAAGGATTAAACACAGGAAAAGAATGTCATCTTGATGCTCACCTTGTAGAACATGCATTACCTGATGTTCCATTAGATGATATATCTTTACTTTTTGTAGAAAATGTTGGAAACTTAATATGTCCTACTGATTTTAAATTAGGAACACATATACGAACTGTAATTATCAGTGTAACTGAAGGAGATGACACTGCAGAAAAACATCCAATGATATTTAAAGATGCTGATATGGCTATAGTTAACAAAGTTGATTTAGCTGATGCTGTTGGTGCAGATGCTGATAAGATGGTTAATGATATTCATAAAATAAACCCTGATATACCAGTTATAAAATGTAGCTTAAAAACTGGTGAAGGAGTAAAAGAAATCATAGATTTATACGAAGAATTCAAAAACAAACAAGAATAATTTTTATAAGTTATATGAATATAAAAACTTCTCCTCCATTAATTTTTTATTACTAATTTTTTTATATGACAAATTATATACCTTTAACAAAAGGAAGTTTAGACATGAAAATATGGATAGATATTGTAAACACACCACATGTAAGATTTTTTCATGGAATTATCAAAAAACTTGAAAAAGATGGACATGAAGTACTAATAACAGCTAGAGACTTTTCTAACATACATGATTTATTAGATATATTCCAATTAGATTACACATCAATAGGTAATCATGGAGTAACATTAGAAGAAAAATTACTTTCAAGTACTAAACGTGCTTATGAACTATCTAAATTCATATCAAAACAAAACATTGATATAGCAATATCAAAACACTCTGTTGAAATGCCCAGAGTAGCTTTTGGATTAGGTATACCAAATATATTTGTATTAGATAATGAACATGCTATTGCTGCAAATAAATTAACATTACCGTTAACAAATAAATTGATAATTCCTGAAATTTTTGATATGTGGGATGCTATACAATGTGGTATGAATCCTAATAATATAATTCAATATAATGGTACTTGTGAAATAACACATCTTGAAGATTTTGAATACAATGAAAATATATTAAATGACCTTAATATTAAAACATCAAAAGATAAAATTATTTTAATGAGACCAGAACCATCTCTTGCATCATATCTTAATACAGACTGTAATAAATCCGTATTAAAACCAATTGTTGATGAATTAAAAGATTATGCTGATATTCTTATTATTCCAAGATTTAAAACACAAGGTGAAATATTTAAAAATTTACCTAATGTACAAATTATAAAAACTCCTGTTGATACATTCAGTTTAATGAAAAAAGCAGATCTTATAATTGGTGCTGGTGGAACTATGAATCGTGAAGCAGCTCTTATTGGTACTCCTGTTATATCTTGTTATCCCGGTAAACAATTATCAGTAGATAAATTTTATATAAATAAAGGATTAATGAAAAGATCAACTAATCTTGATGAAGTAATAAGTTTAGCAAAAGAACTTTTATCCAAAAAAGAGAAACCTAAAAAAATAAATACAGATAATTTAATTGATTTAATTGTAAACGAGATATATAAAACTTACAATGAAAATAATAATCAATTATAATTATATTTTTATTAAAAAAAAGATATTATTTAGTGGACTAGTCGGAAGTTGAATCCGAGGCCTTCGCCATGCCGAGGCGACGCTCTACCAAGCTGAGCTACTAGCCCATTTGAAAAATATGATAATAGTATAAAATAATTACTACCTAATTTTAATTTTTATGTTATTCTAATATTTATGTTTTATTATTTCTAAATTTTTCGAAAAAAAATATACTATTTTTAATATGACATAATTATTTAAGAAAGAGGATATAATAAATATAAATAGATAGAATAATAATATCAATTTATTATTTATAAATTTAATTATTTAAATAAATCAAAAGGATTTCTTATTATAAAAACGTATGATATTTTTATATGTTTTATAATTTAATATTAACAAATTATTAATTAAATGAATCTTTTATAGTTTTTAATAAAACAAACACAGGGTATATTACATTATATGTTTCTATACCTGGAGGATTAGAGGATTATATGTCATTAATAGCTACATCTCATCTAGCATTAATTATAGAATTTGCTATTCTCTTACACATTGGTATACTTTTATTACTTAATTTTATACCATTAACTATGAGTATAGTATTCTTAATTTCGCTTATTCTAGGTGTAGGAATCACATTAATATTTGGTTTTGATGCTATTAGTCTTATTCTCCCTATGTTATCTCAACACGAGTTTACACACCCATATGGTCCAATAGCGGTACTGGCTGTGGTAACTTCGTGGAGTATCCTTCCAATGATGCAACAACAAGGTGTTAAAACATCAAACATCAAGTTATTACTTTTATTAATAATCGCAGGAATTACTCTCTTCGGTGGAATTGTACACCGTGATTTCATTCTTTTATGGGGTCTTGGTTTATTAATCGGATTCTTTATAATGAATAAATCATTCCGTAAAAAATCATTTTCATCACCAAAAGTTATAATTGGTGGAGTAATTGCAATATTATTAGTATTTGGATTAATGGAAGGATTATCTGAATTATTACACATGCAAATTATCAGTCCTCTTTCAAGGATTGATCGTTTAAATTCAAATACATTACCAAGTATCCAGATGGTTGTCGGTAATACTACTGCATGGGGACATACAGCTAACTCTACATATTGGGGTTCAGCTGGTCTAGGTAACAGTGATGGTTATATATCATTACCTTTAACATTTATTACAATGTTTGGTTTACCATTCCCATTGTTCTATGGTATTCTTGTAACCAAGAAAGATATGATCGATTATTTCCTATCTGGAATATTCGGTGTAGGTTATGATTTTGGATTCATAGCATTAGCTCTTATAATATTATGGGTTATTTTCGTAATTATTGTAGGATTTAAAGTTCTAGATAAATATAGGGCAAGGCGTGAACGTGGAGATAAAAAATATCTTGGACGTGAAGCACTTCTCATAGGATCGTTAGCAGCATTTATCTCACAAGCAATATTAGGATTCTTTGTTATAACAAGAACAATAAACGGTTCCGCAATGGTTACTTTTATTTTCTTAAGTGCTATGGTAATGGCACATGTTGTAACAACAAAGCGATGAGATCAATAAAAAAATAAAACTGTTTAACTTCTCCCCCTTTTTTTATAACTTTTTTTAAACAAATATTAAAACATAATTTTTAATTAAGAATAAGTATAAAAATATACTTAAAAAAATAACATTACAAAAGTTATTTCATGATTTTAATTAAAAAAGAGGTTTTTTTATGAGACTTAATATCAATACGGAAAAATGTATTGGTTGTGGATTATGTAAACAAATCTGTATTCGCGATAATATAGATATTGTTGATGGAGTTGCAACTGAATTAGAAACTGATTGTTTTGATTGTGGACAATGTATGGCTTTATGTCCTAACGATGCAATTAGACTTAAATGTTATATTAATGATGAAGATAGAATAATTGATTATAATTCTGATGATAAAGTAATTTCACAAGAAGACATGTTACAATTTTTAAAACAAAGAAGAAGTTGTAGATGGTTTAAAGATAAAAAAATATCCAAGGAGACTTTTGATCAATTATTTGAAGCAGCTTATTATAGTCCAACAGGCCAAAATTTACAAACTACGGAATTTGCTGTAATTAGTGAAAATCTTGATGAATTTCTAAATTTAGTATGGGATATTATTAAAGTTGAAAAAGATGAATTTCCTCGTATAAAAATGTTTGGAGAATATTTAGAAGATAAAAATGTATGTAAAGCCCATCCTTTATTATGGGAAGGAAAACAAATTATAGCCGCATTTTCAGAGGATTCTGCAGATTCATTGATTGCTATGACTAGAATTGAATTAATGGCTTATGCTATGGGATTAGGTGGTTTTTATTCTTTATTTATAATGAAAGCAGATAGAATAGATCATGAAAGGTTAATGAAATTTTTCCCAGATATATCACCAAAAAAACATATGCAAGCTGTTTTTATTATAGGATATCCTAGGCTTAAATATTTACGAACCATTCCCCATAAACCAATAAATGTTCAGTACAAATAAATTTTTAAATTCTTTACTTTTTTTTAAAAAATATTTTAGATAAAAAATTCAAACATATTAATATATAATATTAATTTGGATTTGAAATAAAATGAATGTAATAACAACTGTTGTAGGTAGTTATCCTACTAAAAGTTTTGAACCAAGTACTATTAATGATAAGATAACTTACTCTTTAGGACTTTATGATCCTTATAGAAAATCAATACAAGAAGTTGTAACTGATTTAGCTAAATCAGGTATTGATGTAATATCAGATGGTCAAGTACGAGGAGATATGGTTAAAATTTTTGCTCGTAAAATAAATGGATTAAAAATTATAGACAATACTGTTTATATTAAAGGTAAAATTACTCCTTCAGCCCATCCAATTTCAGTTACTGATTTAAAATTAGCATGTAAGTATGCTTCATCAGTAGATAGAAAATTTAAACTACATGCTTCTTTGGATAAAATATTTGAACATAAACAAAAAGGTGTAAAAGGTATTATAACTGGACCTACAACTATGATCTATTCATCAACAATAGATAATTTTTATTCATCAAAAACTAATGCAATACCTGATATGGCTTTAGCTTTACAAAGAGAAGCAATAGAATTAGAAAAAGCAGGTGCTTGCGTACTGCAAATTGATGAACCTTTTATCTCTACAGGTGCTGAAGATATTAAAATATCAAAAAAAGCTGTTGAATTAATTAGTGAAGCTGTAGATATCCCTGTAATTTTACATGTATGTGGTGATTTAACAGAAGTTATGTCTGATTTATTAAAATTTAAAGTTGATGGATTAGATTTTGAATTTGCAGGCATGCCTAATAATATCCCAATACTTAAAAAATCATGGGATAAAAATAGCAAGAAATTAATTGGTATAGGTTGTATTGATACTAAAAAAGATGATGTTGACAAAGAAAAAGTAGTATCGAATACAATTAAAGAAGTTACTGATATAATAAATAGTGAGAATATTATATTAGATCCAGACTGTGGTATGCGTATGTTACCTAGAGATACTGCATTTAATAAATTAAAAATATTAGATAAAATAAAAACAAGTGGAGTGTAATCATAATATGGCAAAACTAATAAGAGTTAGTGGTCTTGCAAAAGGTTGGGAAACACTAGTAAAAAAAATTATTATAGAAGGAAAAGATGTAAAAGATGAACGTGGTTCTTTAACTCGAGAAATTTTAGATATTGTTACTGAAATTCAAGATCCTTTAGATCGTACTCCACCAAAGGATTATTTCTGGAATGGAGAAAAACTTGAAAAATATTCAGAAGAATTTTTATCTGATGATAAAATGGACTTTGTATATACTTATGGAAATAGATTAAGAAAACATTTTGATGATATTGATCAAATACAAGTAGCTATTGACAGATTAAAAGAATGTAAAGAAACTAGACGAGCAATATCTATTACATGGGATCAAAGAATTGATACTAAAATTGATGAAGTACCTTGTATGATACTTGTTGACTTTAAAATTCGTGACAATAAATTACATACCAGTGCTTTATGGAGATCACATGATATTTATGGTGCATGGTTTCCAAATGCAGTAGGTTTAAGTCATTTAGCTGAGTATGTAGCAGATAACGTAGGTATTGAAGTAGGCGATATTGTAATACATTCTATTAGTGCACATATTTATGAGGTAAACTTTGAAGAAGCTAGACTTAGAACTAAATAATTATAGAAAATTATTACATAATATATTAACAAAGCTTATATTATTAATAGCTTTAATTAATAGTCTAAAATTAATTAAACTAATCAACCAATAGGTTAATTTATAAATTATTCTTAAAATGGAGATTTTGATATAATGGCAGAAAGTATGAATATAGCAGCAAAAAAAATAGCAGACAAAATGATAGAAGACTCTGAAAGATTAAAACTTGAATCATTTAAATTATCTAATGGTGCAACAGTAATTGATTGTGGAGTAAATGTAAAAGGTAGTATAAAAGGTGGAGAATTATTTACCAAAGTATGTCTTGGTGGAATATCTGATGTAGGAATATCCATACCAGGAGATTTAAGTGATATTATAGCATTACCTGCAGTAAAAGTAAAAACAGATTTTCCAGCATTATCCACAATTGGTTCACAAAAAGCAGGATGGAAAATTGAAGTAGATGATTATTTTGCAATGGGATCTGGACCAGCACAAGCTCATAAAGATAAAGATGCAGAAATATATAAATTAACAGAATATGTAGAAGAATCTGATATAGCAGTAATTACAATAGAAGCAGATGAATTACCTAATGAAAAAGTAGCTGAATACATAGCAAATGAATGTAATGTAAAAACTGAAAATGTAACAATACTTGTAGCTCCTACTTCATCATTAGTAGGATCTATTCAAATTTCTGGTAGAGCTGTTGAAACTGGTACATATAAAATGATGAACACAATGGATTTTGATATAACAAGAATTAGTTATGCTGCAGGAATTACTCCTATAACACCTGTAGATCCAGATCATTTAAAAGCAATGGGTAAAACAAATGATGCTGTAATATTTGGTGGACGTACTTACTACTATATTGAATCAGAAGAAGATGAAAGTTTAGAAGAATTAGCTAAAAACTTACCTTCTTCAGCATCCAAAACATATGGTAAAAAATTCATAGACTTATTAAAAGATGCTGATTTCGACTTTTATAAATTACCAAATGATGTATTTGCACCAGCAGAAGTAATTGTTAATGATATGCGTACAGGTGAAATATTCCATACAGGATTTATTGACCTTAAACGTTTAAAAGAATCATTTGAAGTAAAAGAATTCAGAAATGATGTATAAATAATAACTTATCGTTAATTAAATAATGGAGAAGTGTATTTTTAAATGAAACGAATAGGAATTTGTAGTACTACCTTTGCTAGATTTAATATGGCTGATGCTGCCATAAAACAAATTAAAAAACAAGTTACAGGTATTAAAATAATTGAAACATTTGTTCCAGGAGTAAAAGATTTACCTGTAGCAGCAAAAAAATTAATTGAAGAAGAAAATTGTGACATAGTAATGGCATTTGGAATGCCCGGTAGTGAAAAAATTGATAAATTATGTGCACATGAAGCAAGTACAGGTCTTATTCAAGCACAACTTATGACAAATACACATATAATTGAAGTATTTGTACATGAAGATGAAGGAAAAGATGATAAAGATTTAAAACAATTGATGTTCAACCGAGCTACACAACATGCAGATAATGTCGTGAAAATGTTATTTAAACCAGATGCTTTAAGAAAAGAAGCAGGTACTGGTATTCGTGAAGGTCGAGAGAATAAAGGTCCTTTATGATTTTTTTTAAATTATTTTCTTCTCCAACTCTTTTTTTAATTAATCTACTATTTTTATTACTAATTTAATATTGTTCTAATTAGAATTGTTTTTTAAAAATATAAAAAATAAATAATATTAAATAATCATCCCTAATAATAAATATTTAAGAGGTAAAAAACATGAAAGATGAATCATTTTATAGTGTAACTATGGATTATATGAAAAAAGATTATCCTGAATTATATGATAGTATAGTATCATTAAATGAAAGTGTTTACACAGGTAAAGTTTTAAATTATAGAACTCAAAAATTAATAGCAATTGCTATTACTGCTAGTACTAGTGATGATAGAGCTATTGAAAAACAGATGATTAGTGGTATCAAAGAATTAGATATTACTAAAGATGAAATGATGGATGCTCTTAAAGTTGTTTTATTAATTTCTGGTAAACCAGCATTCACAAAAGCTGTTGGAATATTATACAAAGTATTTGACAAAAAATAACTAATTTTTATAATTTATTTTTAAATTTTTTTTATATAACTTACATAATTATTTTGTGTTTTATTTTGATATATTTATTAAATAAAAAAAGTTATCTGTATTAAATAATACTTACAGTTTATACAATTGATTAATTATATATATTATGATAAATATATAAGAGATAGTATAAAGATTTATTATTTAAATAATAATCTTGTTTTTTAATATAAATATTATATGAGAATATAATTTTTTAAGTTATATTTAATGAATATGATAGAACATAAAAACTACTTTTCTAACAGATTAATAAGTTACTCTTAGTGAGTATACTATAATATCAAGTTATGAATTGTGTTTTATATTATATTTAAAGGAAATTTAGAGATTTAAAACCTTATTTTTATTAATAAGTGATTTACTATCATTCTAATTAGTAAATTCCTTTAATATACCATATATATTAAAATTAAATTAATATTGGATGTGGCTAATTATAGCTGAACAATGAGGTGTATTATAAATGTATAAGTATATGAAAGATGCATGGAAAAACCCAAGCGAATCTTACGTAAAAGAGATAATGATGGAAAGACTACCTAAATGGCGAAGAGAACCTGTAATAAAAAGAATTGATAAACCAACAAGAATTGACAGAGCTCGACGTTTAGGTTACAAAGCTAAACAAGGATATGTAGTTGCAAGAATTAGAGTAAGACGTGGAGGAAGAAGAAAATCCCGATTCAAAAACGGAAGAGATCCAAAAAGAATGGGTGTAAACAAAATTACTCCAGAAAAATCTATTCAAAGAATTGCAGAAGAACGTGTAGCTCGTAAATATCCTAACATGGAAGTCTTAAACTCATACTGGGTTTGGGAAGATGGTAAATCCAAATACTATGAAGTAATCCTTGTAGATCCACAATGCCCTACAATCAAACACGATAACAAAATCAACTGGATATGTGAAAGTCAACATACAAGACGTGTATTCAGAGGATTAACTAGTGCAGGTAAAAAAGGAAGAGGATTAAACAAAAAAGGTAAAGGAGCAGAAAAGGTTAGATAAATGATCCACAATATTTCCTATAGAACTTTTGTCTATGGAACAGAGGATCAAGATAAGGTAATTAATTCAATTAATTATCTTTTTCCTAACTCTTTACCTGAAGAAACTATAACTGAAGATCATTTTGGTGATCAGATACTTGTATTATCTGATACCATCAAAAGGAAAAGAGAAACTAGAAATATCATAGAGTTTCTAAATGAATCTTTAAGTCCAGAAGACAAAAATATTATCAAAGAAGAATTATCACGTCGAATGGATGAAAGAGGAAATTTATTTCTACGATTTGATAAACAGGAAGCTTTTGAAGAAAAACTTAAATTAACATATACTGGAAATGCAATACATGTTAAAATTAAAATTGCAAGTTATCCTGTAAGTAAAGAAAATGCTATTAAAGTAGCATACAAACTTTTTAACTTCTTATAAATTCAATAAGATTTTTTAAAGTAGTTTAAATTATTATTTTTTTTATATGAACTTTTTTAGGACCCGTAATATTTATGACTATTTTTTATGATTTTGATATAACACCACAAAAAAGAGTAATAGAAACTCTAGAAAAATTTGGATTTTCAGGTGCATGCATATTTTTTGATTCAAAGGATTTTAATGAAAAATCAATTGAAAAATTCAATAGACTAAATGAAAACAGCTCATTAGACCTTCATTATGGAATATGTATTAAAGAAAGAAATGCAAATAACATGCGTAAACTAGTACAAAAATTTAGTAGAACTGTAGATTTAATTATGGTATACGGTGGCGATGCACAAATTAATCGTAGTGCTTGTGAAATGCCACAAGTTAGTATACTAGCTCACCCTTACTTGAATAAACGTAACAGTGGAATGAATCATGTTCTTGCAAATATGGCTTATGAAAATAATATAACAATTAGTATTGATTATAGACATTTACTTGCTAATAGAGGTTATTATAAAGCAAAAATGATTAATCAAGTTAATCAATTATTATTATTACAAAAAAAATATAAATTCAGAACATTACTTACTAGTGGTAGTAGTAATTTTTATGATGTACGTTCTCCTAGGAGTATGATTCTTTTAAGTCAAATGTTAGACATGGATATAAATGAAGCTAAAAAAGCTATTACTACTAATCCACAAGAGATACTTAATGATGTAAAAAGACGTAAAAATAGTATTGTTGATGGTGTAATGATTATTGATAAAGAATAACGGACGTGTTGAATTGAAACTAAAAATATTACCACCGACGATAAGAAACAAAAAAAGATATATGGCATTCGACTTATATTCACAAAACAGAATTAATAAAGATGAAATAATAGTTTTATTATGGAATTCAGTTTTAAATATGTATGGTGAGATAGAAGCAAGTAAACTTAATTTATGGTTAATTGAAATAAATCAAGAAGATACTAACAAGGATAATCATTATTATGGTATACTAAAATGTACTAGAGGTTTTGAAAATAAATTAATTACTGCACTTAGTAGTGTAAGTAGATATAAAAATAGTCGTGTTGTAATTCATACAAGAGGTACTTCAGGTACTATAAAATCATTAAAAGAGAAATATAATATTTAATTTTTTTTATAATATCTTTTAAATTAATCTCCTAAAAAAAAATATTTAACTAATTCTTAACTAATTTTTATTTTTAATTTTAAAAAAGTATGGTTTTTAATAAAAAAAGGGAAAATAAACTATATTTTTAGTCTATTTTAAAAAACCCTTTTTTTACACTAACATGACCATAATTTAATGTTAGTTACAAGTAATACTAAAAAATAATAAGTGTGGGTATAAAAGCACTACTTGTATATTTATAATATTGATTTTCTTTTTATTAAAATATTAATGTAATAATTTAGGTGATTTTTTTTCAAGGATAAATGAAAATGATATATTACTACTATATCAGTAACATAAAAATAAAAAGAATTATAAATTATTATATAATAAGAAATGTAAAATTCTTAAAAAAAGAATATACTAATTTAAATAATCTAATTTAATTAATTTATTAAATACTTTAAAAAAATACTATTTTATAATCTAGATTAAATCATGATAAATATAATATTCTAGACTTATTTATAAAAATATTAAAAAGAATCTGATTAATATGGCAATACATCCAATAGAATTCCGATATGGAACTCCAGAAATGAAATCTGTATGGGAACAGGAAAACAAATTACAAAGAATGTTAAATGTTGAAGCTGCTTTAGCTAAAGCTGAATCTGAAATAGGATTAATACCAGAAGATGCTGCAGTTGAAATTAATAAGAAAGCTACAATTGAATATGTTAAACAAGAAAGAGTAGATGAAATAGAAAGAGCAACCCATCATGACATAGCAGCTATCATGAAAGCACTTGAAGAAGTATGTGATAACAATGCTGGAGAATATGTGCATTATGGTGCTACATCAAATGATATTATTGATTCATCACAATCTTTACAACTTAAAGATTCAATAGAAATAATAAGAGCAAAAATTGTTTCACTTATAAAAGTATTAATCGATTTAGCTGAAGAACATAAAAACACAGTAACTATAGGACGTACACATGGTCAACATGCATTACCTACAACATATGGTATGAAAATTGCAATATGGATAGATGAATTAGTACGTCAATTAGATAGAATTGATTTATGTAAAGAACATTTATGTGTTGGAATGATGACTGGAGCTGTTGGTACTACTGCTGCTCTTGGTGAAGTAGGATATGATATTCATATAAGAGTATCTGAAATATTAGAATTAAATCCAGTACATATATCAAATCAGGTAGTTCAACGTGATAATCATGCTGAATATATTATGACCTTAGCAAATATCTGTAGTACTCTTGAAAAAATGGCATTAGAAGTAAGAAACTTACAACGTACTGAAATTATGGAAGTTGGCGAAAAATTCGATCCTAAAAAACAAGTAGGTAGTAGTACAATGCCACATAAAAGAAACCCTATAACTGGTGAAAGAATATGTGGAGTATCACGTGTAGTTAGATCATATGTTAATGCTGCATTACAAAATAATCCACTATGGCACGAAAGAGATTTAACTAATTCTTCATGTGAACGTATAATTTTACCTGAATCTTCTATATTAACAGATTATATTTTAAACTTATCCATTAAATTATTTGGAAACCTTGAATTCCATGAAGAAAATATTGAACGTAATTTAAATATGTCAAATGGCCTAATTATGGCAGAACGATTTATGTCAAAATTAACACAAAAAGGTATGGGAAGACAAAGTGCATACAGTCTTGTAAGATCATGTGCTATGGATGCTTATGATAAAGATGAAGGTTTATGTGAAATATTATTAAACCAAGATGAAATTCTTAAATATTTAACCGTTGAAGAAATTAAAGAAACAATGAATCCTCATACATATCTTGGATCAAGTAGCAAATTTGTAGATAATGTAATAAAAAATTCAAAAAAAGTTATTGAATAAAATAATTTTTTAACATTTAATTTTTTTATTAGGATATACTAAAAGCAATATATTAAAATACCAAAAAGTAATAATATTAATTTTGTAATAATATATAAATATACTATTTAAAAAAATAAATAAAATGTAAAAATAAATAAAATAGTTATAATAAAATTAATTCATAAAAATTAAATACAAAAAAAATAGCGAGGTAAGATAATGCAACAATTTTCAGGAGCAGGCTATGATAGAGCAATAACAGTATTCAGCCCAGATGGCCGTCTATTCCAAGTAGAATATGCAAGAGAAGCTGTAAAAAGAGGAACAACCTCAATAGGTATAAAATCAACAGAAGGCGTGGCATTCGTAGTAGATAAAAAAGTAAGAAGTAAATTAGTAGAGCCATCTTCTATTGAAAAAATATTTAAAATTGATGAACATATAGCTTCAGCATCATCTGGATTAGTAGCAGATGCAAGAAGACTAATTGATGTTGCTAGAAATCAAGCACAAGTAAATCGTATACAATACCATGAACCAATTCCAGTAGGTACACTAGCTAAAAATATTGGTGATATTAAACAGATGTACACACAAAATGGTGGAGTAAGACCATTTGGTATTTCTCTTATTATAGGTGGAGTATCTGACGACGAATGTAAAATTTTTGAAACAGATCCTAGTGGAGCTTTAGTTGAATACAAAGCAACAGCTATTGGATTTGGACGAGAAAGAGCAATGGAAATATTTGAAAATAAATATGAAGATGATCTTTCACTTGATGAAACAATAGATATAGCATTAGAAGCAATTTATGCTGCAACAGATGGAAAAACAACTGATGAAAGTGTTGAAATTGCTATTATCGATAAAGAAACTGCTAAATACAGAAAATTAAATAAAGATGAAATAACACAGTATGTCGAAAAAATGTTAGATCGTATTGAGAAAGAGAAAAAAGAAGCTGAAGAAGAAGCTAAAAAAGCTGAAGAAGAAGCTAAAAAAGCCGAAGAAGAAGCTAAAAAAGCTGAAGAAGAAGCTAAAGAAGATTCAGAAGAAGATACTGATTCTGAAAATGATGAAACTTCAGAATAAAAATACAAATGTGAATCATTATCAGATTCACAATTTTCTCTATTTTTAATAATTATACTCTCCCAAACATGATAATAAAACTAAAAAATTAGAATACTTATTTTATTGAACTTCAATTATTAATTACAAAACTTTTCAAAATGGTTAATAAGTTATTAATAATACTTGTTATATACTTTATTCTTAGATGAGTATAAAAAATAATGAAACTTTATGTAAAAGCAAATTATAAATTAATTCTTTTTAAAATAAAAAAGTAAGAACAAAATAAAAATTAATTTTATATTTATAACTTCATATTTAATAAAAAAATAAAATATAAACAAATAACGGAGTGATTATTATGGTTAATGTTGATGATGCAGTAATTGCACGTCTTGAAACCTATGGAGAACGTTTTGAAATATTAGTTGACGCAGAATTAGCTGCAGATTACAAAAGAGGAGAAGATATATCAATCGAAGATGTTTTAGCAGTAGAAGAAATATTTAAAGATGCACATAAAGCAGATAAAGCATCAGAAGAATTAATGAATAAAATATTTGAAACAGATGATCCTCTAGAAGTTGCTGATACAATTATTCACAAAGGTGATATTCAAATTACAGCAAACCAAAGACGTAAAATGCAAGAAGAAAAAACAAAACAAGTTATTAACATAATTGCAAGAGAATCCATTAATCCTCAAACAAAATTACCACATCCACCTAAACGTATTGCAAATGCTATGGAAGAAGCAAAAGTTCATATTGATCCAATGAAAACAGTTGAAGAACAGATAAAACCAACTGTAAAAGCAATATTAACTAAAATACCTATTCGTATAGAAAAAGTTCAAGTAGCTGTTAAAATACCAGGAGAATTTGCAGGTAAATCATATAGTACTGTATCCCAATACGGAAAATTAATGAAAGAAGAATGGGAAAAAGATGGTAGTTGGATTGGAATAGTTGAAATACCTGGAGGATTACAAGACGAATTCTATACTAAAATGAGTGAAGTCACACATGGAGAAGTTGAAACAAAACTATTAAAATAACTAATAGTTATTTCATCAATTAAAGAAGTGTATAACATTGCTATTTGTAGAAAACAAACAAACAGTACTGCCAGGTACCTTATTAACAGATAATGAATATAAATTGGGAACTGGTACGTTTCAAGAAAATGGAAAAATATATTCCAATGTAACAGGACTAGTATACTATGAAAGTGGTAAAATAAGTGTCATACCATTTAAGTATAGATATCGACCAGAATATGGAGATTTAATAATAGGTAAAGTTACAAATGTAAACTATTCCTCATGGACAATTAACATTAATAGTACTTACCATGGATTTTTATCTACATCAGAACTATGTAACAAACATGAACAAAATATAAACCATATCATCAACATGGGTGACTTATTACTTCTTCGAGTTGCTAATATTGATGAAGTAAATCGTGTAAAACTAACATTAAGGGCACATGGATTAGGTAAATTCAATCAAGGAATAATAGTTCGTGTTAAACAACCTACAGTTCATTTCCTAAGTGAAGAAAATGCTTTCATTACAAGTATGATACAAGAATACACAAAAACAGATATTATAGTAGCACAAAATGGATTAATTTGGATCAATGGTAATCGAGAGAATGTAGAACAAATTATTGAAATAATAAATTTAATTGAAGAAGAACCAATTACACATAACTTAATAAAAACTGTTCAAAGTATGATATTAAGTCCATAAAAAATTAAAATAAAAAATAAATGATGAGGGAATAATTTTGAATGATAACAAAAATTTTATAAGAAAAGATGGACGAGAATTTAATACTTTAAGAAATATGAAAATAGAAGTTGGTGTTTTAAACAATGCTGATGGATCTGCTTATGTTGAATGTGGTGGTAATAAAATATTAATAGGTGTATATGGACCTAAAGAATTACATTCAAAAAAACATTCCAAACCAGATGGTGCTGTTTTAAGATGTAAATATAATATGGCTCCATTTTCTGTAACCGAAAGAAAAAGACCCGGACCAGATCGTAGATCTACAGAAATTTCTAAACTAATTTCAGAAGCCATAACACCTAGTATATTTCTTGAAAAATATCCTAGAAGTTCTATTGATATATCTATTGAAGTAATAGAAGCTGAAGGTGGAACTAGATGTTTAGGAATAGTAGGTGCAAGTGTTGCATTAGCCGATGCTGAAATACCTCTTAGAGATTTAATTAGTGCATGTGCTGTTGGTAAAGTAGATGGAAATATTGTATTAGATTTATCTGAAAAAGAAGATCAAGAAGGAGAAGCTGATATGCCTGTTGCTATAATGCCACGTACAGGAAATATTACATTTTTACAAATGGATGGAAATTTAGATGAAACTGAATTCAATGAAGCATTAGATCTTGCATTCCAGGGATGTTATGTGATTAATAAATTACAGAAAACAGCATTATTAAGCAAATATGGTGGTATATAATTATGGTAAATATAATTTCAGAAATTACTAAAGATAAAGTATATGATTTTATAACTCATGGCAGTCGTTGTGATGGTAGATCTTTTAGTGAATTTCGTGATATAAGAATTGAAACAGGACATATTAGTAAAGCTAATGGATCTGCTTTAGTAACTATTGGTGGTACTACAGTTATTGCTGGAGTTAAATTACAAGTAGCAGCTCCTTTTAATAATAGTCCAGATCAAGGGATATTAGTAACAAATACAGAGTTACTTGCTATTGCTAGCCGTAATTTTGAATATGGTCCACCTAATAAATTTGCTATTGAGATTTCAAGAGTTGTTGATCGTACAATACGTGAATCTCCAATTATTGATTTAAATAAATTATGTATAGTAGAAGGTAAAAAATCATGGAAACTTTATATTGATATATACATAGTTGATTTTGATGGTAATATAATGGATACTGCTTGTTTAGGTGCTGTTTGTGCTTTATTAGATACTACTATGCCTACAGCTTCTGTTATAAATAATGAAGTTGCAATAGATGAAGATAATCTAATTAACTTACCTATCAACAAGAAAAGTGTTCTTTGTAGTGTCGTAAAAGTAAATGATCAATTAATTGTAGATCCAATTTTTGCAGAAGAACAATTAATGGATGCCAGTTTATCCATAGGTTTTAGAGAAGATGGAAGTATATGTGCTATGCAAAAATGTGGATTGAATACTTTCACACGTGACGAAGTTTTAAAAGCAGTTCAAATTGCAAAAAATAAAAGTAAAGATTTATTTGATATAATAAATAATATAAAATAAGAAAGTTTATATTAGATAATGACTAAAGTAATAAATAGCTATATTATAAGGATGGTAGATAATTAGGTATCTATCAGAGAAATTCCTAAATAATATTATTTTTTAAAATACTGATTATTTACTATAAGCAAGCAATAAGCTTTGCTTTTCAAGAACAAATACAAATAAAATATACCAAACCAATTAACATTTATAGGTTTTTGTTAATTAAGTTTAAGTATATGATTATTGTATATTTTCTTCTATGGTGAAATTTAGATACTAAAGAAAACAATATTTTTATACATTAAAATTACGGAAGGTGAAAATTAATGACTAAAAAAACTAAAGTAGGATCTACTGGTCGTTTTGGTGCAAGATATGGTAGAAAAGCTAAAAGAAGTGTTAAAGATATAGAAGACACTATGCACAAAAAACACATATGCCCAAAATGTGATAGACCTGGTGTAAAAAGAACCCATGCAGGTATATGGAAATGTAGAAAATGTGGAGCAGTATTTACTGGTGGAGCATATGTACCTACAACCCCTATGGGAAAAGTAGCAAAACGTAACATAAAACGTATAGTTGGAGGAGAATAATACCATGTACAAATGCATTAAATGTGGACAATTAGTTGATGTAAAAAAGTATTCAGAGTCTAAATGTCCTAAATGCAGATACAGAATACTATTTAAACAAGTACCTGTAGTTAAACGTACAGTTAAAGCTCGATAAACTATTTTTAATCAAAAAAAGGGTTTTCCCTTTTATTTATTTATTTAAATACTATTTTTAAAATCATTTAGGTTTAATGTTATATTTCATAATTAACTGAATATAAAAACTGGAGAGTACTAATGAAAGTCACAACCAATGAGAAGTTAATGATTACAACAAGCCGAAAACCTTCTCAAATTACTAGAAGATTTTCTCAATTTTTAAAACATTATTTTAACGCAATATATATTAATAGAGGCAAATTAAGTGTTAATAAAGTTATGATTAATGCTATAAAAGAAGATGCTACTAAATTATTAATTATACATGAAACTAAGGGAAATCCTAGTAAAATTGATGTATATTCAGTTTCTAATGATTTAAATCAAGAACTTATAACAAGTGTTTATATAAGCGTATCATTACCTACTAATAAAAATAAAATATCTGTAAATTCAAATGAAATTAAAATTGTACCATTAACAAAAAAATTAAATAACATTCTAAAGTTATTTAGTTTCAAAAGAGCTAATCACAAAGATGAAAAAATTAATTGTATAATTATCAAAGAAGACGATGATGACAATAATATAGCTTCTATTAATTTTATTGATAAATTAGGTAAAGACACTAAATATAGAATTTATGTTAAAGGATTTGATATTTTAAATCAAGATGAATAAGTATTTAATATAAAGAGGGGAATATACTTTGGAACTAGATAAAGATATATTAGAAGAAATTGAAACAATATTCACTATTAGTTTTGATAATAATCATGACGCAGAAATAATCTATAATTCAATTAGTCCTGAATTATCATTCACTCGCAATGATAGATCTAAAACTAATATAGAAATAAATGATAATAATTTAACTATTACCATTCATTCTACAGATATTGCCTCATTAAGAGCTTCTATTAATTCATATGTACGATGGATTAATTTATCTATTAAAATATTAAAAATATAAATGTGATTAACAAAAGATATTATATTAATATAACTTTTTAAAAGAATATTATATTTACAATAATTATTATTTTTACAAAATTAGGTGATTTATAATGGATATACCACAAAATATACAGGAACAATTAAACCAGTTCCAACAAGTACAACAACAAGCACAAGCAATAGCTATGCAGAAACAAACAATCGAAGTACAAATTAACGAAGCTAAAAAAGCATTAAGTGAACTTTCAAAAGTAGCTGATGACCAAGATGTTTTCAAAACTGCTGGCCCACTACTCATAAAATCAACAAAAAAAGATGCTGAAGCTCAATTAAATGATTCAATTGAAACTTACGAAATTAGACAAAAATCAGTTGAAAAACAAGAAAAACGTATAACTGGTAAACTCGAAGAGTTACAAGCTAATTTACAAAGTGCAATGAAAGGCATGCAACAATAGATAGAAGATTAACCACCCTCTTCTATAACTAATTTTTTAATTATTTAACCACCAAACTAAGAAAATCTTTTTTTAAAATATTATAATACTATTTTTAAGTAGGAGACTTTAAAATGAAACCATTAAGTGATACAGAATTAAATGAAATTATAAAAATTGCTACAGATACTGCTGAAGAATATATATTTAAACAAATAAATAAAAAAGAATTGGAAGATATTGAAATAAATGTAGAATTAGATACTTCAAAAGGTGGACTAGATATTGATATTACAATAAATTTAGACACTGATTTTATAGTACCTGATAATTTATCATCCAATGCTATAGATGCTAGTATTGATGCTGTTGATAAATATATTAATGAAAGAGAAGAAGAATAATACAGGTGCTTTTCTATGATTATTCCAGTATTTGATATAATGAACAATGACTGTGTATCTGGAAAAAGTGGAAATCGAAGTACATACACTAAATTAAAAAGTATTTATGGAACAAATCTTATTGAAATAGTTACT
Source organism: uncultured Methanobacteriaceae archaeon (assembly GCA_964399835.1). Lineage (GTDB taxonomy): Archaea > Methanobacteriota > Methanobacteria > Methanobacteriales > Methanobacteriaceae > Methanosphaera. The sequence continues at coordinate 20,343 of CAYNSJ010000002.1, forward strand.
AATCTTAAAAAAAATGGTGCTAAATCTTGTTACATTGCAGATCTAGATAAAATTGAAAATAAAGGGGATAATAGTAATTTAATTTCTAAAATTAATGATATACTTCCTGTAATGTTAGATAATGGTATTTCTAATATACAAGATATTGAAAAAAATTCTAAAATAAGCACTTGGTCTATATTAGGTACTGAAACTTTAACTAGTATTGATGAGACTATCAAAATATTTGACAAGATAAACAATAATAATCTAATTATAAGCATAGATATTAAAAATAATAAACTACTTGTGAAGAATAAAGATATTAATTTAGACATGATAATTAGTTTAGTAAATCAAGTAAAACCAAAATATGTTATAATTTTAGATATCACACAAGTTGGTACTATGACACGTAAAAATAATTCAATAACTGATGAAATAATAAAACAAACCAAAGGTATCAATCATATACTAGCTGGTGGTATAACAAATGATACTATAAAAAAATACTCAAATCAAAATATAAATGATTTTCTTATTGGTACTATATTACATAATGGAACATTAGAATATAAATTATAAAAGGAAATTAAGGAAATGAATAAAAAAAGAATACTTACTATAGGTCCAGTTACAAAAGATACAATAATAACACCATCACTAAAATATAAACAAATTGGTGGATCTGTATATTACCATGCTTGTACCTTATATCAATTAAAAGTACCTTCAACTGCAATTATTACTATAGGTCAAAATGATCTAGAAATGATTGAAGCATTTCCTAAAAAATATGAAATAAAAATTATTAAAACTTCCAATACAACAAAATACATTAACATATACAACAAAAAACTAGAAAGAAAACAGAAAGCAGAACTAGTTAATCATCCGATAACACCTGATGAAATACAAAAATTAAAAATAAACTTTAAAATGTATGATACTGCAATTTTATCACCATTAAGTTCATATGATATTCCACCTGAAACAATTGAATTTCTAAAAAAAGAAGGTATGAATATTACTTTATTACCTCAAGGATACTTAAGACACATCGATAAAAATAAAAATGTAATAAGTAATTCATGGCAAAATACTGAAGAATATCTTAAATATACCGATACTATTTGTTTAGATATCAATGAAATGAAAACAGCATTTCAAATAAATAGTATAAACAAAGATACAATTCATAAAATACAAGAAAAATATGAAAATATAAATGAAATAATAATTACAGAAGCAGAAAAAGGTTCAACTATTTATACAAAAGATAGAATAATAAAAATAAATGCCATAAAAACTAATAAACCTATTGATCCAACAGGATTAGGTGATACATATATAGCTGCATACACAGCAAAAAAAATAGAAACAAATGATTTATACTTATCTGGAGTATATGCTTCATTAGTAGCAAAAAATAAATTAGAAACAAAAGGACCTATCAAAACAACAGATCATAAAATAAATCAAGAATTCGAAAAAATAGTTAAAAAAATGGGAGAAAAATAAATTAGTTATATTATACTACTTATAATAACCCATGGCACTATAACTGCTAAAAGAAATAGTACTACTCCTAATATTAAATACGAATTTTTATGATCCATTACTCCAGATCCCATAAAAAAGATAGAAATTATACCAAGTACTGTTGGAATAACATCTGAATAAATAATAACTGACTGTACCATTTTATATTAATCCCCCTATAAAAAAATTCCCTTTTAAACTAAAAATTACTTTTATTCATACTTCTTTATGTTAAAAGAAGTATATACAATTATCTTAATTATGATCTTATAATATTTCCCGTAGGTCACTTAATGAAGATAACTGTATTACAGAATATTCTTTTTTATTAATAAACTCTTTTTGTTCTGGTGTAAGTTCTGTATTAACTAACATGCTAGGAATACCTGCATTATAAGCACCTACAATATCATCATCAAAACTATTACCTACCATAACAGATGTATCACAACTTACATTCATACGCTCCATAGCTATTTCAAATATTCGTTTATCTGGTTTTTTATAACCAACAGCTTCTGATGTAATTACTTCATCAAAAAAAGGATACAATCCAAGTCTAACTAATTTTTCCCATTGTTTTAAATCAAAACCATTTGTTATTAAACCTATTTTATAATCTTGACTTTTTAAATACAATAATGTAGAAAAACATTCTGGTTCTAATTTTAACATAGCAAATTTAGTATTATGATAAGTTATTATTCCATTGACTATGATTAATGGATCACTATTTCCATTAAATTTTTCTGTTAATAAATCAAAATGTTTACTGTAATTAGATCCTTTTTCTTTAACAATATCCATAAGAGTTTTATAACCCGTTTCCTCATCACATTTAAGACCATTATTAACCATAGCTTTTACAGCAGCTCTACGAGCTATAGCTGCAAATCCTGATGTGTCATATAATGTATCATCCATGTCAAAAAATACTGCTTTTATCATATGATATTATATTACTTTTATAAATTATATAAATATGAAGGAAATTAATAATAAAATAAGTTTATTAAATAAATCAATAAAAATATTAAAAAATGGATTAAATATCAAATAAATTAAAATTAACATTGTTAATTTTTAAAAATAAACAAAAATTAAATAAATATAGAAAAGATATTAAATTAACAGAAAACATAAAACTAGTTTAATAAAGGAGAAATAAAATATGACTTATGATAAAAAAAGTAATGCAAAAGTATCAAAAATAATTAAAGATAAAGTTAATTTAGAAACAAGTCCTGTAGCTATAAAATTATTCTTATCTGAAGATGAAGCTAAAGAAGTATTAGAAAAAATAACAGAAAAAGGAAGACATTGTGAAATGTTACAAAAAGCTGCACATGGAAAATCATTTTATTTAACTGCAGAAGAAGAAACATGTAACGGTGGAGCAATTGCTATTGGATTAAAAGATGCACCAGAAGAGGGAAAATACTTCTCTTTAAGAAAAGAAACAGGAAAAGACGTTATTGCAGTTGGATATGCACCATTAGAAGATGCACCATTTGAACCTGATGTAGTATCTATTATTTGTACACCAGTACAAGCATTACAAGCATTTGTAATATCACAATCTGGTGGATATAACTTAGGAACAACATTTGAATCTAACTTCTCAGGAAAACAATCATTATGTGCTGATGGAGTATCAAAACCATATGTATCTAAAAAAGCTAATTTAGGATTAGGTTGTGCTGGATCACGTAAATTTGCAAAATTACAACCAGAAGAATTAGTAGTAGGTATTCCTGGAGAAAACTTAGAATATATAGAAAAACTTGAATAAATTTAATTTAAAAATAGAGATTCATATATTTCAATTATGAATCTTTTTAATTACTTTTTTTAAAAAACCTAGTTAAAAAATAGAAAAAAATTTAAATTATTTGATAACTTATAATTTAAATTCATTATTTAAGAGTCTAGATTTTAATTCACTAGATAACTCTTCAGCTCTTTGTCTATCAGATTGTCTACATGTAACTGGTATTCTTTTATCTTCATTATCTACTTTTATTGTAATATCATTAAGTTTCATCTCAACAGTATCATAAGGACATGAAGATTTACATAATCCACATCCAAAACATAAAGTATTATCAATTGTCTTATCTTTATGGAATGCTCTTGTTGGACAGTTTACCATAGGTATACAATTTAAACAATTCTGACAGTTATCCATATTTAAACTAGGTCTTGAATCAGAATTATCCCATATAGAATAATCAATTGTATCTATTAGTAAATGACGTCCATGAATATCAGCTAATGGTAATGTTATATCAGAATTTCTTATTTTTAAATTATTTAATACATTATTATTTAATACAGGAATAGGTATAGCTACTGTGTTAAATACCTCAGGCCCCATACCAGTTCTAAATCCACCCATATAATATTCATTCATCTGTTTTATATCAGACATAATTAATAAATTAGGATTTTCATCTGAACTTCTTGTACCATTACCATTTATTAAACCTTCTGCACCATTAACTAATACTCTTGTACCAGATTGTATAACTTCTTGATGTGGATCATTTGCTAATGGATTTATATCCCCACATCCAGAGAAAGATAAATTTTTATAATTTTTTTTCATAGGTATAGCATTAAATATAGACTTTACTCTTTCTTTAGAAGGATTTGTAAATGCAGTATATCTCCTAAAAGCATTTCTTGTACCTAACATTTGTGCATAAGGTATATCTTCAATAGTTACTTTAGATTCTATTGTATTGTCCTCAATATCTACTACTTCTATATCTATTTCTTCACCTTTTATAAGGTCATGAATTAAAAATCCACCACCATAATGTTTTCTAGTAGTACTATGGTTTGTTCCATATACTATTAAATCAACAGAGCCTAACCATTCATTTGGACATGGTCCTGGAAATGCTTCTATTCCATTAAGATAGATTTTACTTGCTTTTTGGAATGATCCTGGTTCTGCTACAGGTAAATGTAATATTGCAGATGTTCCAGACATTACTCCACAAGTACCAGTTGTTACTACATCAACATCATCAGTTGTTATTTCCTCATCATTATCTAACATCTGTTTTATTTCTGATGCTGTTAGTACTTCTGCATTTCCATTATCAATTTTTTCTTGTATCTCATGAATAGTTTGAGCCATAATTAAAGCTCCTCTAATTGTTTTTTAATAATATCAAATGCTTCGTCTTGTTTTTCTAGTTCGGTCATTTTTGCTCCCTGAGCTAGATTTGGTTTTCCGCCACCTTTTCCACCAAGTATTTCTCCCATATCTTTTATGACACTACCCATTTTCATACCAGCATCTACTAATTTATCATTACATGCTGCTACAATATTTCCAGTATCATTTAAAAGTATTACTATATCTGCGGTTTTATCTTTTTCTATGATATTAGTTGCAATTTCACGTAACTCATTTGGTTGAGCAGTTAATTGCTCTGTTAATATTTTATAGTTGTTTATTGCTTCAATGTTATCTTGTATATTATTTACTTTTATTTCAGCTATTTGTTTTTGTAATGCTTCTATTGTTTTTTGTTGTTCTTTCCATTCATTGAAGAATCTTTCACATGTTTTTGGAAGATGTGTGGAATCTACTCCAAATATTGCTGTACTTTTATCAATGATATCTTCAGATTCTTGTATTTTATCAATTCCGGCTTTTGCTACAGAATATTCTAATCTTTCTACACCATCTTGTACTCTTTCTGTTTTTAGAAGTTTAATTACACCAATATCTCCTGTTTGTTTACAGTGAGTTCCTGCACATGCCTGTACATCTATTCCTGGTATTTCAATGACTCGTATATCTTTTCCTGGTACAATACCACCTTGATATAATTTAAATCCATATTTTTTCTCAGCATCAGTTCTATCATACCATTGTATATTTACAGGATGATTTTCTCTTACTCTTTGATTAGCTAATTGTTCTATTTGTTTTACTTCATCTTTTGATATACGTTTGTAATGAGATAAATCTATTCTTGTTTTATCTATTCCTTTTTGTGCTCCTGCTTGCCAGATATGTTTTCCTAATACTTTTCTTGCTGATGCTATTACCAAATGAGTTGCTGTGTGGTTTCTGGTTAATGCATCACGTCTTTGAGCATCAATTTCTCCAGTTATATGTTCTCCTTTTAGATGTTCTAATTTATCAACATCTTCAGGTATTACTTCATGTAGTACGATATTATCTTGTTTTTCAGCATGCATGATATGGATTATGGTTTCATCATCTAAACTAATTGTACCTTTATCAGAAGGTTGACCTCCTCCTTCTGGATAGTATATTGTTTGATCTAATATAATTTTATTAGAATCTACTACATCTAATACTTTAGCACTAAATGTTCTTTTATCTAAATCATCATAGAATAAAAGTTTTGTATCTGGATAATTAAGTTCTTCTTTTATTGTTTCTTCTTCAGTTTCCGTTTCATGAGCTTCCGCAATCTGAGTATAGAAATTATCAGGTACATTTGCATCGAAATTTAATTCATTTGCTATTCTTTCTACAGATTCTGGTGGTATACCATGTGAATCATAGAAGTTTATTAACATATCATTTGGAATTGATGTTTTATTGTCTTTTTTAAGTGTTTTTATTGATCTTTTAATTAGATTTGTTCCTTTATTCAATGTTGTATGATATCTTTCTTCTTCAAGGTCAGTTATGTTTAATATATGTTGTTTATTATCTTTGATTTCGGGATAAGTTTTTGATAAGAAGTCCACTTGAATTTTCATCATATCAGATAAAGACATATCTAAGTCTAGTTGATTCATGAATCTTACAGTTCTTCTTAATACTAATCTTGCAAGATATCCTTCTTTTACATTTGAAGGTATTATACCATCAGCCAACATGAAACTTAAACATCTAGTATGATCAGCAACAATATATATTGCTTCCATTGGTGCTGTTGCTTCTTTTAATTTAATTGGATCTAATGATAGTTTATCTGCTACTTTTTTACGTAACAATTTTAAGTCAGATATATCTTCTATATCCATCATTCCTGCAATACGAGCATTTTCTCCGAGTATTGTTTCATTTAATTCAACTCCACTCATATCAGTTAATTGTTTTATAACTGGTCCAAATGCAGCATCATATGCTGTTGGTGTTCCTTGACTTGCCCATGCAATTCTTTCAAGTCCGTAACCAGTATCAACTATTTTTAATGGTATCTCTTTTAATCCATCAGAACTAGTTGCATATTGTATAAATACAAGTGTTGCTAATTCTACCCCATAAGCACATATTTCATATGAAGGTCCTTCATTTCCTCCACCTTTCCACCAAGATTCAATGTAAGTTATTTCTTCTTCATTTATTCCTATACTTACTAAGTAATCATGACAATATTTTAATGTTTGATCTTTCCAATATACTGGATTATCTTCTGTGTTAAATGCATGATGTGCCCCCATAGTGAAACAAGTCATATGTCTACCTGTACGACCAACATTATCAACATCATTTAATCTAATAGAAGGTTGAGCTATTGTAAGTGGGTTTGCTGGTGGTTTTACCATTCCAGAAGTTACCCATGGCTGGAAATCATAAATTGTAGCCCCTACTAAAAAGACATCATCTCTCCATCTTTTAGCTAGTACTGGATACCTTTTAATTGGAGTGTGACCATTTTTTTTAAAAAAGTTTCTAAAACTTTTTTGTATACCCTGTAAATCATATTGTTTGTCTGTAACTGGATTTCCAATAAATTCATATTCATCACATGGAGCATCTCCACATGTGTCTCTTTCACGGATTGACCAAAATGTATTTCCACATTTTTTACAGATCTGTTTTTTATATCCCATATTTTCTAATTCAAAACTCATATATTATCACATTTATACTGTTGTTCTTTTTATTTTTAGATTATATAACCTATATTTAAAGTTAATATTCCTAAGAAGGAGTATATATAAAGATTGATTAAATAAAAATAAATTATATTATTTTAATAAGAATTTAATATTAGTTAGAATATACTTTTTATAATTAATTCATTATTATTCCATTATAATCCAACTATCTACTATTAGAAATGTCTGTTTTTATTTGTATATAAAATTAATAGTAAAATATAAAAAAAAATATTTAAGGATAATATAATAAATAAGTTAAATTTATTATTCAATAACTTAAAAAAAATTGTTAGAATAAGAATATTTATCGAGTTTTATTTTAAAAAAGGAATATAAAGAAGAGAGAAATCTTTAAATTCCTTATACATTTTGTATTTATGCTGCTTTATTACCACTAATAATAATATTAGTTGAATCAACATTATCTACTGCTTTATCACCAGTTAATTTGTTTCCAGTTAATTTATTTGTTATAACTTTGATATTACTTGTACCATTGACTTTTACTGAGTATGCTGTTGAATTTTTAGCTAAATCTTTTGTTACTATTTTATTATTATAAATACTTAATGTGTTTGTTCCTTTAATTGCTAATATTCCAACATTTGCAGGAGAAATATCTTCTACAATAGGATTTATTGTTATAGCACTGTTTCCAATTGTTACAATTTTATTTCCATATGCTGAAGCATTAATAACATTATCAAAACTTGTACCCATAGAATAAGCACCTATTGCTACTATATAATTATATTTTTCAATTATGTTTGTAGATTTAAAGTTTTCTATTCCATAAGTTATAGTTGATGAAAGAGTTATGTTATTTGATTTCATTGTTACATTATTTGCAGGGATTCCTGTAGCATTATATACTGCACCCATTGTAGATGTAATAATACCAAAGGACATTGCTTCATCATTTACTGTGTAAACAGTATTATTGTGGCATATACCTGTAATATTATTGAATGCTATCATTACATTATTAATTCCATTTCCTATTTGTATACCATCAGTGTATCTATCACTTATTGAATTAATAGTGTTATTATTTATAATTAAGTGATTAATACCTTCAAGAGTATTAATTCCATATACAAATCTTCCACCAGTTACTGTTACATTATTTGCTCTGATTTTTGTATTATTAGCATTTCTTTCACCAATACCTGTGATAGTTCCAAATGCATCAGTATCACCATTTGTACTTTGAACTATTACAGTATTATCAGCAATAATTGCTTCATTTCCATTTATATTTAATATACCTTGTGTATTAGCTAAACTAAATCTTATATCAGATCCAGAAGTCCAATCAATATCATTTGCTGGACCATTTACTGTTACAAAGTTATTATTAATTAATGTTTTTGTTGAATCTGCTGAATATATACCTTCAGTAGTTCCATTACATACATTTGTTACAAATATTACATTATCAGCTACACGAGTATTTATTGATCCGTTTACTACTGCAATACCAGTATTTGCAGGTCTAATTTCTTCTACAATATAATTTATTGGTACAGAACTGTTTCCTACTGTAATAATTTTGTTTCCACGTACTGTATTATTAATACCATATGCAACACTTATTCCCATTGAATAAAGACCTGTTGCTTTAATTGTATTGTTAGATAATTGAGTATTTGAAGTTTTATAATCTTCTATACCATAGTTAATTGTTGAATCAAGAGTTATTGTGTTATTTACTATAGATACTTTATTTGATCTATTAGCTTGATTATATGAAGTACCTATAATACCAAAGGCCATTGCTTCATCATCACCAGTATATACTGTTGAGTTATGACATACACCTGTGATTATATTACCTGATACTAAACCAGTTTTTACTCCATCACCTATTTGTATACCATCAGTGTATCTATCACCATAAGTAGTTACAATATTGTGAGTAATTTTTACATTAGTTAAATTATACAATGCATTGATTCCATATACAAATCTTCCACCAGTTACTGTTACATTATTAACATATACTTTTACATTTGATGATGGTCCTCTTACAGTTATACCGGTAATTGTTCCCATTTTATCAGAATCACCATTTGTACTTGTAACTGTTACAGAATTACTAGATATTACTCCATCATTTCCTTCATAATTAATAATTCCCACAGTATTTGCAAGACCTAATCTATCATTAGTTACAGTCCAGTCAATATTGTTTGCTGGGCCATTTACTGTTACTTTATTATATTTAATTACAGTACTATCTGATTTATAGGAAGCAATACCATTAGTTATTCCATTACCAACGTTAGTTACTGATACTGTATTACTATAAATATTAGAGTTTGTTGTACCATTTTGTACTAATATTCCAACATTAGATGGTGCAATATCTTCTGTTATAGAAGCTATGGCTATTGAACTATTTCCAATAGTATTAATTACATTAGTTTTAATTGTACTATTTTCACATGTATCTAAAGCAATACCTGTAGAATATGCACCAATTGCTGTAATTTCATTATACATTATTTTTGTATTATCAAGCTTATATGCTTCTATTCCATAATTTACAAGTGATTTAAGATTTATTGTATTTTTTGCAATTGTACTATTAGATGATACTTGATCATTCATTGTTGAAACAATTATACCATAAGATATTGTTGTATCATTTGTACTTAAGTTATCTAAAGCTATTATTGTATTTGATACAATATATGAATTTTTAACATTATCAGTTACTTGTATACCTGCACTATATTTAGGTCCTGTAGTTGTAACTTTATTATTTGTTACTCTTACATTTGTTACATTGTAAATTACATTAATACCATATGCATAGTTTCCACCAGTAACGGTTACTATGTTATTAGTTATATTTACATCATTGGATTGTCTTACACCAATACCAGAAATAGTACCAAATAATGAACTATTACCATTAGTAGTGTTTGCTACTACAACATTATTTGCAATTGTAGTATTATCTCCATTTCTGTTAAATATTGCAATTGTATCTGCAACACCTTCATTATTAACAAAAATAATTGTATCTGCAGGTCCATATACAACAACATTATTGTTATTGATTACATTATTTGAAGTATTATTTGTAAATATACCTCTTGTAATTCCTGAATTACCATTATTAGTTACTAATACATCATTGTTATTAATTATTGTATTAGTTGAATTACCCATAATAGAAATACCAACGTTAAGTGGTTTTATTACTTCATCAATTGTACCAACATTAACAGAACTATTTCCAATTGTTTTAATTGTATTAAGATATATTGATGTGTATTTACTTTGATATACTACTACACTTAATGCTTCTGCAGCATTAATATGTATGAAATTATTTGATATTCTAGTTGTATTTGTTTTAAATGCTTCAATTCCATAACCTATAGCACTGCTTAATTTAATTTCATTATTATTTATTGTTGTATTACTTACCGTTAAAGTTGTAGTATTAAAACTTGTTAATATAATACCATATGTTAATGATGTATTTAATGAAGTATTAGAATTAAAGCTTGTTGCTTTAAGTTCATTACCTGAAATATTAGCATTGTAAACACCATTACATAATTGTATATCATTGGCATATATTTGACTTACAGTTTTTACTTCATTATTGTTAATGGTTAAATTATATACATTATTATTTACATTAATACCATATACATATTCTCCACTTTTTACAGATACTATGTTACCTGAAACTATATTGTTTGAAGAAGCACTATCAGATTTTTGTGTACCTCTTACTTCAATACCTTCAATACTACCATAAGTTTGATCATTATTACTTATTACTTTAACATTGTTATTTTTAATTTGTACGTTATTACCAAGAAGATTAATAATACCCTCAGTATCAACTACACTATTTTCAACTTGTGTTAAAGGATCAGTACTAGTACCGAAATTTATAGGATCTGCTGGTCCATATACAGTAACCTCATTTGAAGAAATCATAGCTCCATTAGCACATTGATTTACAATACCTCGAGTTATACCCGTTCCAACATTTGTTACTTTTATTGTATTATTTGTTACTTTTGCATTTGCAGTTCCATTAGATAATGAAATACCTACATTTGCTGGTTGAATATCTTCAACAATAGGATTAGTTTTTACAGAACTGTTACCTGAAGTAATAATAATATTACCTTTTACAGTTGTATTAGTACCATATGCAATATCCATACCCATAGCATAAGCAGTACCTACAGCATTGATTTGGTTATTAAAAATATTAATATTATCATTTTGGTAATCTTCAATACCATATACAATTGTTGATGATAAATCCATTAAGTTATTATTAATTGTTACATTATTAACACCAGTACCAGTCATGGAGGATAAAACAATACCAAATATCATTGCTTCATCAGATCCTGTGTAAACAGTAGAGTTAAAACAATTTAATTTAATTACATTTGAAGATACAGTAGCATTATATAAACCGCCACCTAATTGCATACCTGCAACGTATCTTTCACCATTACCATATAATACATTATTAATAATTGAAAGATTTCCAATTTTTGCTAATGAATCTATTACATATAAATCCCTTGCACCAGATACAGCTATTTGATTACTAACCACAGTATTATTATCTCCTCTAACTTCTATACCTTCAATAGTACTATATGGTTGAACAGTAGAATTTGTAACTGTTGAGTTAATAACTGTTATCATATTACCTGCAATATATACATTTACAGCCTGTGAGTAAATACCTATAGTATTTGCAATACTACCAGAACCTCCATTCCAAACAATACTTAGAGCTGGTCCAGCTACATAGACATTGTTATCTACTATATTTGTATTATCACCAGTAGTAACTATTCCATATGTAATATTAGAAATAGTACTTATACCATTCGTAAGTTCTATATTATTATTTGATAAAGTTACATTATTCGCTGAAACAGAGATTGCTTCAGTATATCCAGTTGTATTTATATTTAAATTGGATACAATAGTATTTGCTGCTGTTACTGTAATATGTGTATTTTGAAGGATTCCATTTTGATAACTTGTTAATGTCATTCCTGTTTTATCAACATTAAATGTTTTATTTGTAAAAGTACCATTTAATGTTACTGTATCACCAGCAGCAATTTGACTTGTAGTTGAACCATCAGTACCAAAGTAAATACTATATGTACTTTCATCAACCACTAAATTACTTGATTTTTTAACTACATTTTGACTATTTACATTTGAAGTAATAACAGCTTTAGAATCTGTTGAAATTACATCATTTGTACTAGCCTTATTTAAACTTGTAAGTACTACATTACTTGTAGTAACAGATTTATTGTTGTTACTTACAGATTTAATATTATTTTGATTATTGACTGTTTGTGGGTCTGTTTTTTTAGTAGTTTTAAGCTGTGTTTTTATAGCAGTACTAACATCATTTGTATCAGATACACCACTTGTTATATCAGATGAAGAAATATCTGAGGTAACTACATTAGATGAAGAACCATCCGTAGTAGAAACATCAGATGAAGAACCATCTGAAGTAGCAATATTAGACGTATCTGAAGCTACAGCATTAGAAACATCTGCACTTACTAAACTATTAGAACTAGTTGAAGTTACAGCAGATGAATCTACTGTTGTATTCTGATTGTTACTTATATCAGCTGCAGCTGCAGCTGATATTCCTGTTATTAAAACTAACACAGTAACTACTAAGAGAAATACCCTTAATTTTTTACTATACATAATTAATCATATCTTACGTGTTAGATTTAAATAATTTTGAATAATCAAATATTTAAATAACTAAAAAAGAATTATTTATTTTTAATAAAGTAAATCTGATTACATTTAGTATTATATTACAAATTAGTTATATAAATTTCTATAGGGGATATGATTAAAATTTTAAATCAAAAGGATAATAAGAAATCACAAGAAAAAAAAAGCATTATTACATAGCTATAAATTACAATTATTATAAAACAAGTTATATTATTTGAAAACATCAACATTATAAATATTAATTTTCAAAAAACATTAATTTAAAATTAGTATTCAATTATATTTTTAAAAGTAAAGTATAATATTTGTATCATTAAATTTATTAAAATAAGTTATTTCTGTGGAGTTTATTTTTAAAAAGAGATAAAAAGAAAGAAGAATGGATAAAGGCACTTATCCGAAAAGTGCACCTAATCCAGCTGCTGCTTCTTCTTCAGCTTCTTCTTCGCTTTCTTCTTCTTCTTCTTCAGCTTCTTCAGCTTCTTCAGCTGCTGCTGGTGCAGCTGCTGCTGCTGGTGCTGCAGATACTGCTGCTGTTGCAATAGCTTCTTCAATATCTACATCTTCTAATGCTGCGATTAATGCTTTAATTCTTGCATCATCTGTTTCTACTCCAGCTGCTGATAATATAGCTGCTACATTTTCTTCGTTAATATCTTTATCTGCTGCATTTAATAACATTGCTGCGTATACGTATTCCATGTTAATACACCTTTAAATTTTTATATCTTATCTGTAATTATTTATAAATTCTTATCTTTTTAAATCTCTTTTATGAGTTTTATGGATAATCTATGATTGCATATAAGATTATCTAAATATTTTTCCGTTTTATTTACTAGTAACCTATGCTAAGTTGTTTATCCAAAGAGAGCTCCGAGTCCTGCTGCTGCTTCTTCTTCAGCTTCCTCTTCTGTTTCTTCTTCAACTTCTTCAGCTTCTGGTTCTTCAGTATTATCTTCTGCTACTACTGCTACTGGTTGAGCGTTTAGTTTTTCAGCTAATTCGTCATCAAGTGCATCTTCAGATAATTGAGATGCTACAGCAAGCATTTGTGTGTATGCTTTAGATAATATTTTATCAGTTGTTTCAGAGGTTAATATATTAGCATTAATTGCTAAATTCATAGCTTCTCTTGCTGCTTTCTGTATAAGTAATGGAGCAGATTTGCTATTTATAATTCCTGCGTTAACGGATAAATTAATTGCACCGTTGTATGCACCCATAATTTTTTGTAAGGTTTCTTCCTCATCAATTTTAAGTACATCTGCAGGGTATATTGTGTCTCCTTCATAAACTGCTAGTAAGTTTATTCCCACTTCTAATGGATGAATTTCAAGTTTTGTGAGCATATCAGCTACATCTTTTGAAATAGTTTCTCCTTCTTCGACTATTATTTTATCATCAGTTATGACAATTTTTCCTTTGTCGATTTTTGCAGGAATACCTACTTTTTGGAGTTCTCCTAAAATAGGTCCTGGTGGGAATGATGTATCGCCTGCTGGAACTAAAATATCCGCTGGAGCAATACTACCAGCTTTTGCTGGAGCTTCCGTTTTACTATCTTCTAAGATTTTAAAGAGCTTGAAAGGATTCATTTCAGTGAAGACCAATGCTGCTTGTCCTTCCATGTAGTCAGATAATCCTTCAACATTATCTTTTTCAGATTCTTCTAATGCAATTTTCATGAAATTTTTACGTGACATTTTTACAAGAGCACTGTCATGTAAAGTTTTTCTCATGGTTTGTAATTGTGGTGCTGGAATATCAGCTAAATTTACCATACCAATTATTTCGTGAGAATTGATTAAATTTTCTAAATCTGCTACTTTATCTTTTTTCCAATCTGCAACATGATGCATCTAGATCACCCTCGTTACAGGTCCCATTGTTGTTTTTAAATACATTGCTTTAATCTGTTTAGAACCTTTTTCAAGATTTCGATCAAGAACATCCATGATAGCATCGATATTTTCAGCAATTTCTGCTTCAGTCATATCTTCTGATCCTACAATGGATTGTATGATAGGTTGGTCTTTCACTCTTACTTTTATAGTGCTTCTTAATTTTCCCAAGATGACGTCTGGTTTTGCACTTGCTGGTACAGGTTTAGGCATTTTTTTCCTAGGTCCAAGAACTGGTCCTAAAAATCTACCTACTGTTGGCATTAAATCTGCTTGAGCTACAAAGAAATCAACTTTATCAGCTAATTTTTTTGCCTCTTTTCGGTTTTTACCTAATTCTTCTAAATCTTCTTTTTTAAGAACTACGTCTGCACCTGATTGTTCTGCCTGGTAAGCTAACTCACCATCAGCAATGAATGCAATTGTTACTTCTTTTCCACGTCCATTTGGGAGGAACACTTCTTCATCTAAACGGTTTTCTGGTTTATTTATGTCTAAATCGTTTATGGTTATGACCACATCTATAGACTGTGTGAAGTTTCTCGGTCTAGAATCTTCTTTGACCTTCTTCACTGCTTCTTCAATAACTTGTGTCATTTAATTTCCTCCAATGAACTATTAGAACAAGATTCTTATTCTAGTATATAGTTCAACGTGTAATTATTAAATATGTACTATGTACATTGTATAAAATTTTTATATTTAAAGTCTAATCTTTAACTTGATTAATATCATTAAATAAATCTACGTTTACAAAAATAAATATTCAAAGTATTTATTGATTAAATACTTCGTCATAATCTCCATTATCGATGTCTTTTTGAGTTTCACGTCCATCTTTACCTTCAACGTTTATACCCATACTTACACATGTACCGATTACTTCTTTAGCTGCATGTTTGTAATCGTTTGCAAGTAAGTCATCGTATTTCATTCTTGCAACTTTAAATGCTTGTTCGACAGAGAAATCAGCAGCGACTTCTGTACCTGGTTCATGTGAACCGCGGTCTGCTCCAAGTTCATCTAAAATTAGAGCAGTTGTAGGTGGTGTACCAACAGTAACTTCAAAGTCTTTTGTATCCATATCAGCTACTATTTTTACTGGTACTTTCATACCCTCGAAATCGTTTGTTTTTCTATTGATTTCTTCGACAACTTGCATCATATTAATACCTAATGGACCTATTGCTGGACCTAAAGGTGGTCCTGGTGTGGCTTTCCCACCTTCCACTAGGATTTCAATAGTTTCGCTAGCCACTATTCAGCCTCCTTTTGTATTAATCTGATTTGGTCACCTTTAACCGTGACAGGTATTGGAACTGCAGCTTCGATCAGTTCTAATACCACATCTTCTTTTGCTTCATCAATTCGGACGACTTTAGCTTTTTCGTCTTTAAATGGTCCAGAAGTTAATTCAACAATACTTCCTTTGGAAATATTTGACATAACTGGCTCTGGATTTAAGAATTGAGTAACTTCATCAAAAGCGATGTCACCCTCTACTAAACCTCTCAAGTTAGGTACTTTAAGTGCAGGATGTCTAGTATCTAAAGACTTAGTGGATTCGACTAAAATATAACCTTTTAAAACTTCAGGAGAAAAAACACATGTTACTCCTAAGTCCTCATGTTTAACACTCTGTGCTAACAATGCAGCTACATTTTTTTCTTGTCCAATAAGTGTTCTCATTGCATATATCATATATATTCACTTTTTTACATAATTAAATAGATATTCTTCTTACTGTTTTTTCTCTTCATGTTTTATTATTAATATTTAATTAAATTATTTAAAATTTAAAAATAGTAAATAATAAAATTTATAATTCTATTTACTGTTAATTAATTTTTTTTATTAAGCTTTAAACAACTTATGCGTAAAAGAATGTTTGTGCTAAAAGTGTTAATACAAAACCAATTAATCCAATGAGAATAATTCCTACTCCAGTAACTTTTGATACTGTTTTATATTCTTCATTATCTGGTTTTTTTGATACTTTGAGTACTCTTTCACATTGTTTTAAAAAAGCTCTTACTGATTCTTTGTTCATATCCATTGTATTACCTGCATTAAATATTCTAAAAATGAGAAAATTTTAAAATCTAAGATAGGGATCATATCATATATATTTATTTAACTATTAATAAATGTTTTTATTATTTTGATTATAATAATTATATTTATTTTTATTTTATAATCGTATAATAACAAATATTAATGTTATAAACAATTGTTTAAATAAATTAACTTCTTATAAAACTTTATTAATTTATAACAAAACAGATATATCTTTATTGATCCTTAATAATTTTAAAGAAAATTATTGAAAAATAATGAAATTACTAAGATAATAATATTTATTAATTTATATTAAAATTAATAAAAACAGTTTACTTCATAAAAAATAGAAAAAAATAATAAACTAAAAAAAATTATAAAGATATAATTTTATTATATCTAGAATACATCATCAATAAATCCTTCAAGATCAGTATCAGGTTCTGGTTCTTTTCCTCTTGGTTTTTCTTTGTAAGAATCATCATTAGAATCACCAAGTATTGATGGAGAACTTACACCTGCTACTACAATAGTAGTTCTTACAGTGCTTTGTAGTTCATCTTGTATTTGTGTACCCCATATTATATTTGCTTCAGGGTCAAGTTCATCTGCTACAACTTGCACAATTTTTTCTGCTTCATTTAATGTTAAGTCACTACTACCACTAATGTTAATAAGTGCACTTTTAGCATTAGATATATCTAAGTCAAGTAATGGACTGTTTAATGCCTCGTTTACAGATTCAATTGCTCTATCACCTGTATCAGATTCACCCATACCAATCATAGCCATTCCACTATCTTCCATTACACTTTTAATATCTGCAAAGTCTAAACTTACAAGTCCAGGTTTTGTAATTAGTTCTGTAATACCTTTAACTGCCCTTCCTAATAGTTCATCTGATACCATAAATGCTTTATTAATAGGTAAACTTGGTGCTACTTCTAAAAGTTTATCATTAGGTATTACAAGTACAGTGTCTGCACTTTCTTGTAATCTTTCAAGTCCTTTTTCAGCATTTTCCCTTCTTCTTAGACCTTCTGCACTGAATGGCATTGTTACAACTGCTATTGTTAGTGCTCCACATTTTTGTGCTATTTTACTTATAACTGGTGCTGATCCTGTACCTGTTCCTCCACCGAGTCCACAAGTTACAAATACCATATCTGCACCATCAATTTTTCTTTTAATTTGTTCTTCACTTTCTTCTGCACTTGCTTCTCCAACTTCTGGAACTCCACCAGCACCTAATCCGGCACATGTTTCTTTTCCAATCAATATTTTATCATTTGATTTAGAGAAGAATAAATCTTGTGCATCTGTATTTACAGATATTGTTTCTGCACCTTCAATTCCTATTTCACCTAATCTTGAAATAGTATTATTTCCTGCACCACCAGCACCTATAACAAATATTTTTGCCCTACTTTGGTTTATAATATCAACTAATTCCTGGTTAACATCATCTAAACTGGAGCTTGCTATATTTGCTTTTTCGGTAGTTGTTTCATTTGAATCTGTATCTTTTAAGCTATCATTTATTAGAGATTTCACTTAACACCCTCACTCTTATATTCCTGTAAGTATTACCGTTATAGAATATTTTATTGGTATCTATGATTTATTTAACATAAATAATTATCTAATATTATATATTTAATCATCTAATTTATATTATTTTTTAAAAAAATAAATTATTATTTTTGCTCCAATTACTATAAAAATAATTATTTCATTTATTGAAATAATATGGAGATTATTAGTATTTTATTTGATTAAATAATTTACCATTAAGATAAATAAAAATTTTTAAATTATTATATCTTTGATAATTATATGCATTTTAATATGTAACTTATTTATTGTCTTAATTAAGATTTTCATAGTTTTTTTTAGACTGTTAACATATTAGATATATATACTTATTTGTTTATTTCTATATATTAACATTAGCTATTATAATAATAAGTTATAAGTAATAACTTATCTAAGAAAAAAATTAAAGTCTCGGCATTGCAAGAATTTCATTAACTGATAAATCAAAGAAATTATTCATATGACTAGCATGTAATACAATAGCAGTATCAACACCACCACCTTGTCCACCAATGGCAATAATTTCAGAATCAGTTGGTACTAATCCTGCATCAGCAGCCATTATACTAACTTCAATAGCCACTTTAAATCCAGAACTTATTGTTTTATATGTTTGAGCCACTACCTCTGCAGGAGTAACCCCTCCAAGTTTACGTGAAATACCTCTCCCTATACCACTAAGAGCATGAGATCCCATATAACAAGTTACACCCTCTTTTTCTAATAAATCTTTTAATTTTGGATCCCATGAAATATCATCACCTTCATGAAATCCACTATGTAATGTAACAGCAACTAAATTAGCATCATTATTTAATGAATCATTAAGTAAAACTGCTGATTTACCAGTATTTGAAGAGATAACAATATTTTGAACTTTGTTTTCTTCTTGATATTTACTAACAATTTCTATTAATTCTTCAGTATTTTCTTTTCCAGGTTTATCAAAATAAACTATTGATGATTTTTTACTCATAATATCATTTCCTATATTTTCTGATCAACTATTATTAAATTTATAATATATTATTATATTGATAATTTCCATATTTTATTAAAATAGATTTTCAATATATAAATTTTCAAAAAATAATAATAAAATGTATAAAAAATAAAATAAATTAGAATAATAATAGAAAAACTAAATAAAATATTAAGTATAATAAAAAAAATAAATTAATTTTACTAAAGAAATGATCATTAACAAAAAAAGTTAGTAATTCAATTTAATAACAGTAAATATAATCAACATAGAGAAATGATAAAAATGAATGCATTTAACTTTCTAGATAAAATTGGAAAAGTCCAAGCAAATACAATGGTACTAGATAAAGGATTAGGATACAAAACAGTAGAAGATATGTTAAAAATTACTGGAGAATACTTTAACATACTAAAATATGGATGGGGAACATCTGTATTATATGAAAAAGATATAATCAAAGAAAAAAATGATCTATATCACTCTTATGACATTAAAACATATACTGGTGGAACATTATTTGAAATAGCAAATATGCAAAATCAGGTAGATGCATTTTTAGAAGAATTAGATAATTTAGGTTTTAATGCAATAGAATTATCTGATGGATCAACAGTAATTGACTCTGAAAAAAGAGCAGAAACTATTGATAAAGTTAAAGAAATGGGATTTTATACATTAACAGAAGTTGGTAAAAAAGATCCTGAAAAAGATCATGAATTATCCACAAAAAACCGTATAGATTTAATAAAAACAGACATAGAAAATAATGTAGATATGGTAATTGTTGAAGCAAGAGAAAGTGGAAAAAAAATTGGAATATTTGATGATAATGGAAATATTAAAAAAGATGAATTAAAAGAAATATCTGAAAATACTCCTAAAGACAAAGTAATGTGGGAAGCCCCACAGAAAAACCAACAAGCAGAGTTAATCCTTACATTAGGTAACAATGTAAATCTTGGAAATATCAGTACTGATGAGATAATATCTTTAGAAACATTAAGACGTGGATTAAGAGGAGATACACTCGGTAAATTATAAATACCACAACTTATTTTTATTCTCCCTTCCCCTCCTCATAATTATTATATTAAAAAAAAATCTTATTTTAAATTAGGAGCTATTTAATGACTTATACCACAACACCTATAAAAACAGATTACATAAAACCTGGTGAAGGTTACAACAAAATAATTATCAATTCTATTGACAAATGTCAAGATAATGATTATCTTATTATTAGTGAAACACCTTTATCTGTTGCCCAAAATAACTTAATTGATGAATCAAAGTATAAATCAGGAATAACAGCAACAATACTAACAGAAATATGGGCAAAAAGATTATGGGGTTATGTTCTTGCACCGTTATTACATTATAAACAAAGAACCATAACTAATTTAAGAAAAATGCCCAAAGAAGCTAGACAACATAAACAAATGATAATAGAAGAATATGGATTAAAACATGCTTTTCAACCAAGTGCTGAAGCCGGTGTTGATTTAAGTAATGTTCCAGGCCAATACGTATCATTACTTCCAGAAAATCCATCAAAAATAGCAAAAGATATACATGACAAAATTAAAATAGAAACCAGTAAATCAGTAAATGTAATAATAATAGATACAGACTCAACTTACCAATACCATAACCAAATATTTACTACATTACCCATAGCAGTAGATAAAATAAAACATGACATGGGAATATATGGTTACATTCTAGGTAGATTCTCTAAAGAACTTGGACCAACAATAATAGCAACAAGCTTTAAATTTAATGATATATATGAATTAATAAAATTAGCAAAAATAGCTGAAGAATGTCAAAATGATAATGCAGATAAAATATTTGAAACAATTTATAACATGCAAGACACATTTAACGAAAATCCAACAGGAATTACTGTTGATATGTTAAGTAATTTAACACATATACCTGCTGTATTGATTCATAAAAAATAAATAAATAATTATTTTATTTAGTAGTATTTAATTTCTTTTTGTTTGAATTAAAAATAAATAACAAATACCTAAATAAAACATAAAATACAATTAATATTGCAATTATAATTTCTATTGTAGAAAGTATCACTATTCCTTCATAGTTAATACCAATACTATTTAAATACTTTAACATTAATTTTGTTGCTGTTGCACTTATAACAAATGGAAAAGTAAATGCTGAATAACTAGGATAAAACGGTAATTTAATATTTTTTATTAAATTAACAAATGAAAATAAATATAACATAGTTGTTAAAGCATAACATATAACTATAAAATCAAATTTTACTGGAATTCCTAATCTAAAATATTCAACTAAAAGCATACTCAAAGGTGCTGTATAAATACAAAGCAATGGTTTAGCAGGATCTGGAATATTGGGTAATTTCAAATATCTATAACTTATTATAAAAAATAATACAATAAAACTAATTAGACCGAAAGTGAAAAGAGCATTATTTATTAATCTCATAGAAGTATATTTATAACCAGTCATTGCAGCAATACTTATTCCAACATAAACCACAAAAAAACTTGTGGATACATTTTCTAATTTTCCATGAATTACAAATTTTAATGTAAATATAATAATTAATATTGCATGAATTAACAATCCAATTATCCACACTAAAAATCCAAGATTATGATTTGAAGATAAAAGATAAGTACTTAAAACCATTAATGACATAGGTAATGTTCCAAAAGTACCTAAGACTATAGGACTATCAATTTTTTGTTTAAAATCATCAACATCTCTTAGACTTTGTATGATCAATCCAGATATAAGCAAAATATCAATAAAACAACATAAATATTTAATATTTAAACTATAATCTTGAAGTAATATCCCACTACTAGACAATGCAAGAATTAAACCACAAATAGGTATAGGGATTTTATTAAATTTATTCATCTAATTCCTCTAATATTCATAATATTAGATATATAAATAGAATTATTATATGTTTACTATATATTAGTCCTAATAAGAGGATATTTGATTAATTAATTGTGTTGAATTTACTTATAACTTTTTAATTTATATTAATAATTATTTAAATATCAAATATTGTTTTTAATTTCTTAACAAATTTCCTTTTAATATATAACTACCCTTACAAATCTACAATAAGAAAAAAATAAATTAATTTAATGTCTTTTATAAAATAGATATTTAGAAAAAGCTATCCTAATCCTAAAAAAAATAGTTTTTAACAAAATTTATCTATTAATTTTAAAATTAAGATAATTATTTATAAGATAATTTATAAAGTAATATATTAGTTATGTAATAGTGTTAATATAAAGTAATTTATTAAATAAATATTACTTAAATAATTCTTTAGAGAATTCTCTATTAAAAATAAGACCAGATAATAGAGAAACTAGTTTAATTTTTACAATAATAGCTGTATATATTTTTATTATAAAATAATATCAATTTTTTATGAAATAAACTTTTTTACATCAATCATAAAACGATAATATGTAAAATATATTAAATATTATTAAATTAGTTAAAAATAGCTAGTTTATTTTACAAGAACACTATTATAAATAAGAAACACCCTTTAATTGATTTTTAACTACTCATACAATAGTTTAAGTTATGTTATGATATAAACTGTACGTTTATTAATAACTATTGTAAGGGGAAAGACATATAAGTGAGATAATATAATGAGTAGAAAAAAAGTTAAATACACCTTTGATTATGATTCTAAGTTCTTAAATGAACATAATGTTAAAAAATTAGCATATGATTTAACCCATGATGCTGAAAATAGTGAAAAAATATTAGATTGTCTTTTTACTGCAGAAGTAACAGACGAACAAATAGCCGAAGCAACCGGTATAAAATTAAATTTCGTTAGAAAAATATTATACAAATTTTATGATGCAGGTATAGCTAGTTACACAAGGAAAAAGGATCCTGAAACCCAATGGTTTACATACGACTGGAAATTTGACTCAAGAAAAGCTGCAAGAATCCTTGAAAAAACATATAACAGCCATAACCAAGATATTCAAGAATCATTACAATTTGAAGAAGATAACATGTTTTTTGTATGTCCTAATGGCTGCAGATATACCTTTGATGAAGCAACTGATTTACAGTTTATGTGTCCAAGATGTAATGAAAAATTAGATTATATGGATAATACACAAATCATTGATGAATTAAAAAATTTAAAATCACATTATACCATTAATGAAGAATAAAAAATAAATATCCAACTTTTACCCTTTTTTTAATAATTCTCTTTTTTTAATAAAAATAATACATTGATTAGTTATAATAAACATAAATAGTATCATATTCTTAGATTATTTTTAATATATGAATTTGGAGATGATTATTATAACAGAAAATATTGATAAATTAATATCAAAAGTATATAAAGAGTTAAACTGCTCTGATTATATAATAGATCATTCAAAAGCAGTTTATAAAAGAACTAAAATTATTACAAAATACTATGATGTTAATGAAGATTTAATAAAAGGTGGTGCTATGTTACATGATGTTGGACGTACTGTAACTACAGATATCAAACATGCTTATATTGGTGCTGATCTTCTAAGAAAACTTAATGTTGATGAAAGAATTTGTCTGATAACAGAACGACATATTGGAGCAGGTATACCACCTAATGAATCAAAAGAATTAGGATTACCAAATCGTAACTACATGCCTGAAACTTTAGAAGAAAAAATTGTAGCACATGCCGATAATCTTATTCATGGAATAACACCAGTCACATTAGAGTTTGTAATTGAGAAATGGACTCGTAAAAAAATGAATCAAGCATCAATTGATAGACTAATTCAATTAGATAATGAACTTATAAAAAGTAAAATATCTAAAAATTAAAAAAAAATGGAGTCATTAACATGATACCATCTATTGTAATATACACAGGATTATCCATATCATTTGAAGAAGCAAAATCTATTGTAGATGCACAATATTACCCACCTATAAAAAGAGGAGACATTGAACAATTATTATCAAATAACAATAACATTGAAATAATTGGTATAATTGATGGTGTATTTCATCAGAGTCCTGCTATTGCACATAAAGAAATACTAAAAGCTTTGAAACAAGGAATTACCGTTATTGGTGGTGCTAGTATGGGTGCTTTACGAGCATGTGAATTATATCCATACGGTATGAAAGGTATTGGTCACATTTATAATGATTATAAAAATGGAATAATTGAATCAGATGATGATGTAGCCGTAGCTTTTAAACCAAATGATTATACTCAATTATCCGACTCCTGGATCAATATTAAATATAATCTAGACCAAGCAGAATATAATAATATAATAACAGATTATGAAAAAAAGATATTATTAAAAAGTGCAAAAGAAATTTATTATCCAAAACGTACATTCAATACTACTATAAAAAAAGCAGACATATCCACAAGTAGTAAAGATAAATTAAAAGATTACTTAAAAGATAATAAATTTGATATAAAATATGATGATGCTAAATCTGTTATTGAATATATAAAAAAATTAATTGATAAAAATGAAAATTGAAGAAAAAATAGATAATTTAAAAAGTTATCTTAAAGATAAAAAGTGTATTTTAGCATTTAGTGCTGGTTCAGACAGTACTTTATTAGCTTATATTTTATCAGAAGTCAGTGCAGATTCTTTACTTATAACTATAGATAATGGTATGATGTCACCTAAATTTTTAGAATACACTACAAAAAAAGCAAAAGAATTTTCAATGAAACATAAAATAATTAGATTAAATTTCTTAGATGATCCCACTTTTATTAGTAATAATCATGAACGTTGTTACAACTGTAGGAACATAATGTATTCAAACATTAAAAAATTACCAGAATTCAATGATTTTGATTATTTTATAGAAGGAACTAATTTAACAGATCTTTTAGAAGATAGACCAGGAGTTGTAGTTGCATACAATTTAAAAATGATTAGTCCACTTATTGAATGTAAATTTAAAAAAGAAGATGTATTTAATGCTATAAACTTATTAAATCTTAGTTATTCACCAGATACAACATGTCTTGCAACTAGAATTAAGATGAATGAATCTGTTAGTGATACTAAATTAAAAAGAGTAAATAATGCTGAAGAATATATTAAAACTAAAATAGATCAAGAAAACATTAGAGTTAGGTGTGAAAAGGATACAGCTACAATATCAGTAGATAATCCTAATGCATTATTAAATGAAGAACTAATTAATGAAATTAGAACAAAATTCTCAGAAGAATTTAATTTCAAAAAAATATTAATTGATGTTACAGGTTATACAAAAACTGATCTTAAAGTAGAAAAAATGAAAAATATGAACTACTTTAAATTACCTTACAAAATCAACATAGAAAAAACTGCTGAAAAATTTAAAGAAATATATGGCGAAGATAAAGTCAAAGTAAAAAAAGATTTTGTTGAATATGATACTACTATAATTAATCAAGTAGGTATAGTAAGTATATTACTTGTTTCTAGAGTTAGTATGTTACTTAATTCTGAAATAAAAGAGTATTTTTATAATAATATTCTACCATATATTGTACGTGAAAATGTATAAAAGTTAAAAAAAAGTATTAAAAAAAAGATGAGAATAGAAAAAAGATTCTATTTCTCATTATTATCTATTTTTATTGAATTAAAGCTCGCATAAGGTCACTTGCACGTACTAATCCAATTGGTTCTTCAGACATGTTAATTACTGGAACTTGTTCGATATTATTTTGTTTCATTAAATTAGCACATTCTTTAACTGAAGTTTTCCTTGTTACTGAAATTACAGAAGAATTAGACACATCTTTTATTGTTTTATCAGAAAATTGTAATTTATTTTTTAAAACATACATTACATTTTGACTATTCCATGTCCATTTATCTCCTTCAGTACTAACCGAACTATTATGAACTGTTTGTTCTTCTACTACACTACTTTCAGTTATGAAATCCGTTTCTGTTAATATACCTGATAATTTACTATCATAATTTAATGCTAATAATGATTTAAAATTGAAAAAATGCATTATGGAATATGCTACTGGAAGCGGTGTTTCTTCCCATGCTGTTGGTACATATCGTATCATATATTTTTCTACAGGTTCTGTATTATTAATTTTCCAAAGAGCTTTATTGGTAATATCTGCAGAAGTTACAATACCTACAACTTTATTATTTTGAGTTATTGGTACTCTTCTTATATTATTATTAATCATTTTACGTACAACTGATTCTATTTCTTCATCAGGTGCAGCAGTTATTGGATTTCTTGACATTATCATAGCTACTTGATCTTCATCAGGATTATTGATTAGATCGGATCTAGTTACTATCCCAGCTAATTCACCAGTTTGTTTTTTTATTATTGGTACTCCTGATAATTTTTTAGCTCTTAGGATTTCAAGCACAGAATTTACGGTTCCCGGTACTGTTCCACACTGAACTTCTTTTGTCATTATTTCACTTATTTGCATATCATTCACCTATTCTTCATTTATTGTTTTGTTAAGAGCTTATCTATTTAATTTAATTTGTTATCATATATAAATAAAAAGTATAATAATCTTCATTATCTTTTATAATATTAATTTATAATATGTCATTAGTAATATAAAATATTATTTAAAAAAAAGATATAACTAAAATTCATTTAAGATAGATAATATTTATTAAAAAGAAGAAAGAATCATGCATTTATAATTAAGTTATATTTAAAGTATTATTACTTTTAAAAAAATTAAAAAAAAATAAGTTTATCTCATTTTTTTGTTGTTGCTTTCATTACTGTTTTTCCGTTCATATAAGGTACTAACACTTCAGGTACTTTTACACTACCATCTTCTTGCTGATAATTTTCAAGAATACAACAAATTGTTCTTTCTGTTGCTATAGCAGTACTATTTAATGTATGTAACATTTGTGCATTACTAGCTCCTTGTTTTCCAAATCTTGTATTTAATTTTCTTGCCTGATAATCAGTACAATTTGTACAAGATACTAATTCTCTATAAGTTTCAGATCCAGGGAACCATGCTTCTAAATCATATTTGATAGATGCATTATCATTTAATGCAGATGATACTATTGCTACTATGTGATAAGGTAATCCTAATTTTTTATATATCCCTTCAGTTGTTTCAAGTAATCTTTGATGTTCTTGCTCTGAATCTTCTGGTTTAGAGTATATAAACTGTTCAATTTTTTCAAATTGATGTACTCTAAAAATTCCTAAAGTATCTTTTCCATGTGATCCTGCTTCTTTTCTGAAACATGTTGAAAGTGCACAATATCTTAAAGGTAAATCCTCTTCAGTTATTATTTCATTTCGATGTAATGCTGCTAATGTTTGTTCTGCTGTTGCTATTAAATATAAATCTTCATTTTCTAATTTATATAACGTTTCTTCAAATTCAGCTAATTCTGATGTTTCTTCAGCTACCTCACCTTTTATAAAGAAAGGTGTTTGTAAAGGAGTATATCCTTTCTTAGTTAACTCATCTAAAGCAAAACGTATTAATGCAAGATTCAAAAATAATATATCTTCTTTTAGATAGTAAAACCTTGATCCAGCTATTGAAGCAGCTATTTCAGTATCTGCCCCATCAATTTTTTTTATAAGATCTACATGATTTAATGCTGGAAAATCAAATTTAGGTAATTCACCATATTTTCTAATTTCCTTATTATCTTCTTCTGTATCAGAAATAGGTACTTTATCATTTATGATATTTCCAATCTTATATCTATAAACATCTCTTTGCTGTTTATATTCTTCGATCTTTGGTTCTAATTCTTTTATTTCAGCTGCGACTTGTTTAGATTTTTCAACGACTTCTTTTATATTTCCATCTTTTTTTGCTTGTTTAAAAGATTTAGATAACTTATTTTTTTCTGATCGTAGATTATTTATTTTTTTAACACCATCTCTCCATAATGTATCATATTCAATTACTTTATCTACAGCTAGTGTATCTTTAAATCTTTTTTTCTCTGATTCATATATCTTTTCTGGTTCTTCTCGAAATAAATTTATATCTAACAAGTTGTACTCCCCTATTAATTTATTTTTGTTGTTTAAATTATACTAATTCTAATTCACTTTCTGAATATACATCGGTTCCTGCTATTTTATCTAAAAATCTTGAAGGATACCTTAATATTTTTCCTAATATAACATCAACAGTTAAAGGTAACCAGAATATTTTAGATATATTTCTTACAAAAGCTTGTTTATACGTCATATATCCATCTTCATCAGATACATATAATTTTGCTATTTTCTTTCCAATTGTACGATTTGATTTTCCTTCAAATATTGTAAAGTAAGCCATAGTTACTATTATCAAAACTACATATGAATAATAAGCAAGTAACATAGGATTTCCTATAAATTCTAAGGGTACATACAAAATTCCATTTATAACCCAAGTTAACAGTGTTACAATAAGTCCATCTATTAATAATGCTTTAAATCGTCCAGTAAAATTATCCATTTATTTAACACCCATTTCCAACTTTAATTAACATACACGAGGTACTGGATCTGCTATCGGAGGTTCTACTAATCTTTCCCCACCTATTGCGGTTTCCATTAAAACATGTTTACCTTCTACAACTTCCCCAATTATTTGTGCATCTTTTCCATATTTTGTATTTCTTATAGCTTCTAACATAGCCTCAGCATTATCTGCTTCCACTCCCATAACTATTTTTCCTTCATTTGCTACTTCATATGGATCTATTCCTAACATATCAGATACTGCATTTACTGCATCTTTAATTGGAATTTTTTCTTCATCAAGATACATTCCAACATGTGCTTTATCAGACATTTCATTTAATGCATTAGCTATTCCACCACGAGTTGGATCTTTCATTGCTGTTATTTTTCCTTCTTTTTGAGCAGCTTCAACCATACTCCATACTGGTGCTACATCTGATTTTAAATCAGTTTCATATCCAAATCCTTCACGTTGTGACATGATTGCCATTCCATGATCCCCAATACTACCAGTTAAGATTATTTTATCTCCAATATTAAGTCCAGCATCTGTTACAATTTCATCTTTTCTTCCTATTCCAATACCAGCAGTAGTAATAATCATACTATCTAATTTATCTGCATCTATTACTTTGGTATCTCCAGTTATTACTGCTGCATCTACTTCTTTACATGTATCGTTCATAGATTTTATAATTGTTTCAAGATCTGATTTTTTAAATCCTTCACTGATTACCATTGCATTACTTAAAGACAATGGTTTTACACCCATTACAGATATATCATTTAATGTACCTGCTGCTGATATTCTACCTATATCTCCACCTGGGAAAAATAAAGGATCTACAGTATGACTATCAATAGTTGTAACTACCACATGCTCATCATCTATAGGAATTGTTGCACTATCATCTAATTGTTCTAATCCAATTCCTCCATTTACACTAGTTTTAGTAATGTTACCTAATATTATATCAGATATCATACTTTGCATTACTTCTCCACCAGCTCCATGAGTCATATTTATTTTTTCATTATTATTATCCATTATTAAGATACTTCCATAAAATTTATTAATTAATTATATATATTTTTTTATAAAATAAGATTATTATTTAATTTGTTTGTTATATATTTTATAATATTCTTTATTTATTTTATTTGAAGTTAAGAAATATCTGATCTATTCTTTTATAATATTTATTTAAAACAAAAATAAAAAAGTTTAAAAAATAAGATAATTATTAAAGCAACATAATACTTTTATTTAAAAAATAACAAGTAAATTACTAATATCCCAAGAAAAAGAAGTTACCCTAAATTTATTAAGTAGTTTTTATTTTATTGAAAATAATAAAAAGGTTTAATAAAGTATAAAATTTACTTAAATATAATCTTAAAATAACAATAAAATAAATAAATATAAATACAATAGAAAATAAGATATTATAATATTATAGTATAATTTAGTAAAGAGAAATACTCTTATGATAAATCACTGAAAATAGTATTTTTTGGTAGATTATCAAATAGATTACATTAAATGAACTAATTCTAAATAAGTAAAGAGTATTATTATAATACATTTAAAATGTATAATATAACATATTATTCAATAAGATTATCTTTATAACATAAAAAATACTATTTAACATATGAGGTGAATTATAATGGCAATATGGCAAGGAAGCTCACTAAGAAAACCTAGTGGAGCAAGATCAAGAAGAAATAAAAATAAAAGAAATGCAGAATTCGGAAGAACTCCTGCTGACACAAGAATAGGCGAAGAAGTTAAAAAAGAAATTGAAGTAAGAGGTAATGGTAAAAAAATTAGAGCTACTGTTACTAACAAAATCAATGTTATAGATCCTAAAGATCAAACTTGTAAAACTACTGAAATTAAAACTGTACTAGAAAACAGTGCAAACGCTCACTTTGTAAGAAGAAATATTATTACAAAAGGTGCACTTGTAGAAACTGATCTTGGAACAGTTAAAATAACTTCTAGACCTGGACAAAACGGAATAGTTAATGGCGTATTAGTCGAATGAGTCCACCAAAAGAAATCGAAGAAAAGGTTACGGAGCTACTACGCTCCATCAACCAACAACTTCCAGTAGATATGAAATTGGAATTTGAAGGGTATTATGACCGAGGATTCTTCGTAACTAAAAAGCGATATGCTTTAATTGATGATGGTAAAATCGTAGTAAAAGGTCTAGAACTAGTAAGACGTGACTGGGCTCCCGTTGCAAAAAATACTCAAAAAGATATATTACAAGCAATACTTGAAGAAGGATCCCCAGAGAAAGCACAGAAAATAGTTAAAAATATAATTAAAGACTTAAATAACGGTAATATACCATTAAAAGACTTAATAATACATACAAAATTAACTAAAAAACCAGAAAATTACAAACAAATGGCTCCACATGTAATAGCAGCAAAAAAATTGATATCACATGGACAAAAAGTTACAGCTGGATCAATAATACAGTATGTAATAACAAAAGGTCGAGAACCAATAAGTAAACGAGCAGAACCTGTAGAGTTTATGAAAGATAAAAACTATGATCCTGATTATTACATAAATAACCAAGTATTACCTGCTACACTTAGAATATTAGAAGCAATAGGTTATTCAAAAGAACAAATAATGGATAATGAAAAACAAACAAGTTTAGATAGCTTCTTTTAAAAAAAATAAACTCCTTAACTAATTTTATTAATTATATTTTTAAACAACAAAAAACTAATTTTAAATAAAAAAAATATCTATTTTTAAAAATTTTAAAATATAAAAAAAATAATTTCCTCTAAAAAAGGAGTAAAAAAAGGATTAATTAAATATTATAAACTATGGAATAAAAACATTGATAATATAACTGCTATTATTAATATTAATACTACGATGAGAACTGTAACCAATTTACTTGTAGTACTATTAAATTCTTGATCTACATCATCATAATCTTTTAGTTCATCAACAGCATCCTTATTTTTGTTATGTATAGAATCTTCAGATTTTACTGCTTGTTTTGATTTATCTTCAATTTCATCAGATTTATCAAATGTTTCCTCTTCAGATTCTTTGAATTTTTCTGCTAATTTATGATCTATATTATTAGTTGAAGTTTGTGGTTTAATATCTTCTGCTTTGTAAGTATTATCATCAACATCAGAACTAAAATCATCAGCAGCTGTTTGAACTTCAGCATTAGTTTTATTTTTTCTAAGTCTATTTAGAACATTACTTTTTTCTGACTCAACATTTTTATTTAATTTTGCTGGTTTAACTGGTTCTGATATTACATCAGGTCCTGTTTCATCAACTGAAAAAATATCATCTACTGCACTATCAGCTTTTTTAGTAGTTTCAGCCATATTTTCTTTTTTACCTAAGAATTCTTTTGCTGCTACTGCTGCTCCACCTGCTGCTACTGCTGCTCCACCTGCTGCTACTGCAACATTTCTTGCAGTATGATCTTCTGTTTTAGTACTTTTTTCTTCTGTAAATTCCTCTTTTGTTGGTATTGTTCCAACAGTTGCATCTGCTACTTGTTTTGATACTTGTTTTTTAGGTATTTCATCACTAAAAACATCGCTTACAACATCATCTTCACTAAATGAATCAGATACTGTTTGAGTTTCATCAGCAAATACATTGTCTGTTACTACATCATCAACTACTGTTTGATTTGTTGGTATAACTTCTTCTGTTTCATCAACAGGAGTTTCTTCTTGTTCTACTTCATCATCATGCACAGTTAAATCTTTAATGATTATACCATCAACTTCAGAAATGTCATCATCATCAAGATTTATATTGTCTTCAGTTGTTTCTTCAGGTATTTCATGGGAAATCTCTTTTATTACAGGTTCCTCTTCAACAGTATCAACTGGTGTTGTTACTTCATTAACAACTGTTTCTTCTTTTACAGGAACTTCTTCAACAGGAGCCTCTTCTACAAGAGTTTCTTCTTTTACAGGAGCTTCTTCAACAGGAGCTTCTTCAACAGGAGCTTCTTCAACAGGAGCTTCTAATACTTCTTCTAATGTTGATTCTTGTTCTGGTTCTGGTTCTGATTTTTTAACTACTGGTTTTTTTCTGGATTTTGGTTTTATTGGTGTTCCAATTGTTGATTTTACTGATTGTAAATTTGAATCAAATACTCTTTCTTTTGGTTCTTCAACTACTTCTTGAACTTTTTCCTCTTCTTCAGATACTACTTTTTGTGCTGGTTCTACTTTTTCTTCAATAGGTTCTTCTTTTATTTCTTCTGATGGTAATTCAGAATCTAATTCGGAGAATGCGTCTTTAGGTTCTTCAAATATTTCTTTTTCATCAGATGCTACTTCAGAATTAGTAGGTACTTCTTCCCATATAATGTCATTATCACCACTTTCAGGTACATCTAAATCAAGTAGTTCATCATCATAGTCAAATTTATCTTTAAATGATTCTTCTTGAACTGGCTCTTCTTTAACTAGTTCTTCTTGAACTGGCTCTTCTTTAACAGGTACTTCTTGAACTTTAGGTTCTTCTTTAACAGGCACTTCTTGAATTACTTTTTCACTTACTGGAGTTCCACAATTGAAACAAAATTTATCGCTTTCTTTTAGTTGAGTTCCACATTTTCTGCAAAACATTTCTATCACTTACTCCCCTTTTTCCGATATGGTTTATTTAATAAAAAATAAAAATGGTATTAAATTTATGCATAAATAATTGAATAAAAATCATAAATTATCTTTTTATTGTAAATTGTATACCTTATTAGTTTTAATATATGTTTTATCTTATATAAAATATAATATAAATAACATTACCTATATTAATTAATTATCTATTTTAGAACTATTATACGTTAGATTATTATTATATTTTCTTATTTATTATTGTAATATTGAAATAATAAGTATTATTTTTAAAAAAAAGTAAAAATTGGGAGTGGAGAATTAAGTTAAGTCAAATATTATTTTATTACTCTTAAATTTTCAATCAATAATTTAGGTGTAATACATGACCCTAACTGTCTTGTATTTTTTGTTGCAGCAGTTACATTTTTCATTATATCAAATATATTACCTGAGATCATTGCTTTTTCTATTGGGTATACTATTGATCCATTTTCTATTTTAAAAGTGTTTAAAGCTTCAACAGAAAAATCTCCAGATATTGGATTAGCAGTATGTGCACCCATTACATTATTTACTACAATTCCTTCGGTTACTTCTTCTAATGGTGTCACATTTTCAAAATTTAATTGTAAATTTGAAAATCCTACTTGTGGTGTTGAAGTATAACCAGCTCTTACAGCATTCCCCGTAGACTTAACATTATTATTTTCTTTTCTTGCATGATATGTATCATAAATAAAGTTTTTTAATACTCCATCTTCAATTAATATTGTTTTTTGTGTTGGTACTCCTTCATCATCAGATATAGAAGATTGTAATGCTCCAGGTATTGTTCCATCATCATATAAAGAAAATTCTGTTGATGTAACAGTTTCCCCTATCTTATTTTGGAATCTTGATCTACCCCTTTGTGTATTTTCACTACTTAATGCACCCATAAACGTATCTAATAATGACACAGCAGCTCCATAATCCAATATAACAGTTGTATCTTTTGTTTCTGTTGGTTTAGGATTTCTTGAATCTAAAGCCAATTTAGATGCTTTATTTGCTAATTCTTCAGGATCTACATCTTGTTTATGACTAATATCATGATAGTATCCACTTGATACTACATCACCATCAGGTACATTTACAGCTATAGAACCTCCACATATGGTAGTAGATTCTGTTATATCTATACCATTAGAATTTCTTATGGTAACTGTACTTATTCCTAATCCATATCCACCAGAAGTTGGATCACATTTATTTTCTTTTACTACATCAATCATTGATTGTGTAAATTCTACTGCTTTTTCTACATCCAATTCTTTTATAGAATTATCATAGAGTCCTTTAACTTTTTTATATTCATATTTATTTTCAGGTATGTGATTATTTTCATCAATACTATTAAGTTTTGAATTGAATATAGCTTGTTTTATTGTTTGATCAATTCTATTCATATCAGTAGTGTAAGCAAACCCTTGTCTTTGATCTTTTAGAACTCTTATTCCAATTCCTTTGATATTTTCTTCTTTTGCATGGTTTACTTTATCATTTTGCATGTCAACATTGGTTGATTGTTCTTGTTCCATGTATACTTCTGCTTGATCAGCTTCTCTTATTGCTTTTTTTATTATTTCATCAATAATTTGATCCATAATATCGATTTACCCCCTTAATCCATTTTAGAGTATCTATATGCTATATTACATGTACCTTCTTTACTTACCATACATGCCCCTACTGGATGTAATGGTGTACAATCTTTTTTGAATAAAGTACAATCTTCTGGTCGTGCTATTCCTCTAAGTATAGGTCCACAAATACATCCTGTTGGTACGCCTGCTGATTCAGGTATTTCTATATCAAACAGTTCTCTTGCATTATTATCATCAAATTCTTTTTTAAGTTCATAACCAGAATCTGGTATTTCTGGGAATCCTCTCCATTCACAATCCCTTACTTTAAACACTTCATTCATAGATTCTTGTGCTTTAATATTTCCTTCATCACGAACTGCTCTTTTATATTCATTTTGTATACGTGGTTTACCTTCATCTTTTTGTTTTAATATTAAGTATACAGATAATAAAATATCTAATGGATTGAATCCAGCTACTGATTGTTCTATTCCATATTCTTCAGATAAATACTCAAATGGTTTTGTTCCTATTATTGTACAAACATGTCCTGGTTCAATTAATGCATCTAAATTTACATCATCAGAATGTACTAAAAAGTCTAATGTAGGAGGTATAAGTCTATGACAAGATAATATTGAAAAATTCTTTGGAGGATTATTTAACATTTCAGATGCAGTTGTAGGTGCAGTTGTTTCAAATCCTGCTGCCATAAATACTACATCATTATCTAATTCATTAGCTAGCTCTACTGCATTACCAATTCCATAAACTATTCTTACATCAGCCCCTTCTGCTTTAACATCAGATAATGATTTTTCAGTACCTGGTACTCTTATCATATCTCCAAACGTTGCAATTGTTTTTCCTTGTTCAGCTAATGATACACATTCATCTACTTCTCTAGCAGGTACAACACATACAGGACATCCAGGTCCTGCAACAATTTGTACTTCTTCTGGTAACATAGATCTGATACCATTAGTCATTATAACATGTTCATGTGATCCACATACATGCATGATTTTAATTGGTTGTGCTATATCATTTATTTTTTTCATTATGTCTTTTGTCAATGATTTCATATCGCTCATTATGTGACTACTCCTAATAATTATATGTATAATGTAATTTTTTAAAATTATAATATTTTCAGAATTTAGATTAATAATTTATAGTATTATTTTATATCTTTTCTTTGAATTATATTATTAAAATCAAAATATTTATATTATTATATTATATATGACAATTAATAGTAAATAACAAAAATTATTGAATAGAAACATGATATTTTACGTATATTTATATTAGCTACTGTTTTATATATGCTAAATTTTAGAATTCTTATTTTATTAATCTTAACACTAAATAATAAAGAAAGATATAGTATTATGTAATAACCATTTTTTTATATAAAAAAATGATACAATTAGAAAATGTATTGATAAAAAATAGAGGGAGATAGTTATTTATGCAAGTAAGTGTAGTAGGATTAGGTGTTGAAGGTCAAAAAGCAACCATATCTTTATTAAAAAGAGGTTATGATGTTTATGCATCTGATATAAATCGTGAAATTGATTTAAAACTTTGTGATAAAACACCTCTAGACAAAGTCGATGGAAAATTAGATTTAGAAATTGGAAGTCATAATCTTGATAAAATCATGAACTCTGATGCTGTAGCTGTAAGCCCTAGTTTATTCAATAAAAAAATATGTAAAGATGTTATAAATAAAGGAATATTTATATCAGATATTTTGACTAAACATAAAAATATCAAAACAATTGCTGTAACAGGTACTAATGGAAAAACTACAACAAGTCACATGATATATAAAATACTTCAAGATGCTGGTTATAAAGTAATAATTGGAGGAAATGGTGGTGGAGGTTTTTCTGGTTATATTGACTTAATACTTGAGTCAAATTTAGATGATTATGATTATCTTGTTGTTGAAGTATGTGATATGACATTAGACTTCTGTAAATATGTATTTAATATAGATACCGTTATTGTAACAAACATTGGATATGACCATATGGATATACATGGTTCCATAGAACATTATACTGAAGAAGTTGGTCAATTTATAACAAATAAAAAAGCAATACTAAACTGGAATGATAAAAACGTAATGAAAATTAAAGATTCTGCAAAAGAAATATTATTATTCAACACTTATGAATATCCACTAAATTTATTTGGTGAATTTAATCGTAAAAATGCAGAAGCTGCTCGTGTAACATGCAAAAATATAGGTATTGCTGAAAAAAATATTAAAAATTCATTAGAAAACTTTGAATCTGTTGAGGGACGTACGAAAATTTTAAAACTTAATGATAAAACAATAGTTACTGGTAAAACAGATAATGTAGATGCTTTAAAAGCTGTACTTGAAGAAGATGATTTTGATACTGTGATTATTGGAACAGCCCGTAAAAATGAGTTTTGTAGATATAATATACTTGATTATTTAAAAGAATATAAACCTGATCGATTAATAATATTCCCTGGCTTAGATGATATTACTTATGAATATCAACAATATTTAAATAAATTAGGTTACAGTAACGACTTACTTGTCATAAAAAAAATACAGGACATAATTGGATATATTAATAAACAAACACCAAAAGACTCTAAGATTTTTTTAGGTGGTAATGGACAAAATAAAATAACAAAGATTAGTAAAATGTTACAAGATTTTAATAAAGAATAAAAATTTGATTAAATTAATTATTATTTTATAAGTGTATACTACACTTTATAAATCTTCATAAACTTTTTTTTGTAAATATCGAATTATACTTAAACAATATTTATATTTTTAAGAAATATTCTGAAATAAAAACATATTATAAAAGTAGAATTCACTTATTAAGAAGTTTAAAGCATTCTTTTTTTTAAATGACAAAATATATTTATATAAATATTTATAGATAGAATAGTATAAATATAAAATAAAAATATATAACTTTAATTATAATATAATAAAGATAATCTTTTTTTAAAATATTATTTACACTAAATAAAAAAAATACTAGATTATCAAATGTAAATACTGTAAATTATTTTAAAATAGATATGACAATATAACTATGTTATATAGTTCATATGGGAGTAAATGATAAGAACATGTCAAAATTAAGTAGTCCTTATATTCTTATCGGAATTTTAATACTTACTATAATTGCAACAGGAGCCTTAGGAGCAGTATTTTCATCATCATTTTCTGACGACAATGGAATACTATTAACTAATGGATCTACTGTTACAGCAGGTACACAACTTATAGATACAAAAAACATCGCAAAAGTACCTTTCGCAGCAAACCCAGAAAACATAATAGCACCTATAACTAACCTCGATGTAATCACCGTATTCACAACACTTACAACTGGAACAGCACCTAAAGATGTTGTCGGAAATAAGACATACATAGAAAGCAATGGTACAGTATCCAATAATTTAGATGGACCTGGAGTAATAGAAACAAATTCCGAAGGTAAAATATCAATTAAGCAACCAGATACCATGGTGTGGGGATACAAAACACCATATACAGTTGCAGTAAAAAGTGGAGATTCTATTAAAATAGTCCAAAACAAAACAACAATCAAAACAGTTAAATCAAGCGACATCAATAATCAAACAATACCAACAGATTATGTATCATCAAAATACGTAAAAACTTGGATGAGTACAGCAAAAGATGGACAAAATATGACTCTTGATTACTATCTTGGTAATTTCAATGATAAACGATCAAATGTTTATGGAAAAGATAATATTACAACTGACTTTGGAGCATCAACTTATGCTTATATGAGAAATTATACCTCAGGAGCACCAGTAATGGTTTACACCCATAATGCTTCAGAATCAGAGATAAGTAATGGTACAAGTGTAGTTCAATCTTTATCAGGATATCCAACAGAGATACGTGCAGCTAATGCTAGAGAATTTGCAAATGGATGGAATGGTACAATAATACCACCACATACAAGTGCTCATGGTAAAGAAAATGTAACATTTACTGCAATAGCTGAAGCTGATGCACCTAGTGGAACTGCTACTCATGGAGTATGTCCAGCAGGAAGATCTTTAAGAGCAGCAATATTAGGTCTTGATTACCCTTGTCCTGTAGGAATGAGTGCAACTGAAGAAGATGCAATACTTTTCAATTACAGACCAACTATTGATGTATCTGTATCAAACACAGGTGACTATCCGATCCAAATAATTATGTGGGCAACAGGTAGCGGTGGAGGTACAACAATACATACACAAATTATCCAATTAAAAGATAATGCTTCATACGCTGACTATAACGGTAATAAAGCAACTAGTGATGTTTCAAGTAGTAATTCTAGTGAAACTAGTCACGGAGAATAAATAATATTCTCTTCTTAACCTTTTTTTAAAATTAAATTCTTTTTTTCTAAAAAAACTAATATTAAATTCTAATTCTATAACAAAATTAATTAAACAATACTCGTTTAAAAAGATTATACTAATAACTAAATAAGATATAATCTTTAAAATATATTAAGGGAGTATGATAAAAATGAACTCAGATTTATTATTACATGTGCTTGGAGAATATAGTACAAATAAAATAGGAACTAAAATTGAAAAAATAATTGATGGAGAAGTTACTAAATGGTCTGGAGAATTTAAGGATGATAAATATTTAGGAGAAATATATATTGATAATCCTGATTTAACTTTAGATCAAATTAGACAAATAAGTGAATTATTACAAGTTCCTATAACAATGAAAAATAATACATATGATACTATTATTAAATATGAGTTTCAACTAGAATTTTAGGATTATTGATAAATATGGATGCTATAATAACTGCTGCTGGTAAAAATTCAAGAATGATTTCAGATTTTAAAAAACGAAACGAAAAACCTATTCATAAATTAAAACTTAAAATAAATGATAAACCATTAATTATTCATACAATAGAACAATTTTTAAAGTCAGACATAAAACATTGTACTATAGCATTAGGTTATTATAAAGAAGAAATTTATCAGACTATTTCCGAGTATGGATTAATAGATAAAGTTTCTATTGTAACTAATCCAAATAATAATGTGGATTTATCAAAAACTATTCAGAATGCATTAGAACATGAAGGCATTAATAAATATTATTTTTTTGCAGCAGGAGATCAACCTACACTTGAAGTTGAAACTATAAATAATATGATTAAAACTGTATTAAGTTCAGAAAACCCAGATAATACCTTAAGCATTCTTGCTAGAAGAAATATTGGTAAATTAACTAGTGCTGAAGGTCTTGGAATGCCTTTTTGTTGTAATGGTAAATTATTATATAATTATATATATAATTTTGAAGGTAATCTTAATCCAGTTCTTCGTAAGATGATTAGTTCTAATGTTACATTTTATGGATTAAAGGCTAAAAATAATCTTGAATTAATTAATATTAATCATTATGATGATTATTTGTATGTAAAAAATATTAAAGAGAAATAAATCATAGATTCTTCTTATTAAACTTTTTTTAAATAAAATATTTAGTTAAGACTAAACTTTATATAGAAGTTAAATATAATATAACAATAGTTATAAAATATAACAAAGTTATATTAATTACAAAAAGTAGAATAGTTTTTTTTTAAAATAAATTTTTTTAATTTAAACTTAATTTTAACTAAAAGTTCTTTAAAATATAACTATAGTTATAAATATAACAATTGTTATAAAAATTATTATATTCATAAAAATAAAAAAAAATGGAGAATAAAATACAATGATATATATGGATAATTCAGCTACATCCCCAGTACTTCCAGAAGTATTTAAAGAGATGGAGCCATACTACAAAGAAAAATTTGGTAATGCATCAACCCTTTATAAAAAAGGAATAGAAGCAAAAAGAGCAATAGACAAAGCAAGACAACAAGTTGCAGATCTTATAAATGCAGAACCAGAAGAAATTGTTTTCACAAGTGGTGGAACTGAATCTGATAATTGGGCAATTAAAGGAACCGTACTTAAAGAACTAAAAAAATCTACACCTGAAAACAAAAGAAACCATATTATAACAACTCAATTTGAACACCCAGCAGTATTAGAAAGTTGTAAATTCTTAGAATCCTTCGGATACGAAATTACATATTTACCAGTATATGAGAATGGAATAATAAAAATAGAAGACTTAGAAAAAGCAATAAAAAAAGAAACAATTCTCATTACTATAATGAACTCCAACAATGAAATAGGTACTATTCAACCTACTCGTGAAATAGGTAAAATAGCTCGTAAACATAATATTCTGTTCCATTCAGATGCTGTTCAAAGTATAGGTAAAATACCAGTTGATGTTAAAGCAGACAACATCGATTTACTATCTATATCTTCACACAAAATATATGGACCTAAAGGTGTAGGTGCATTATATATAAGAAAAGGAGTAAAATTAGAAAGATTCATACATGGAGGAGGACAGGAAAAAGGAAAACGATCTGGAACAGAAAATGTACCAGGAATTGTTGGATTTGGAAAAGCATGTGAAATAGCT
The DNA here is from genome assembly GCA_964399835.1 of uncultured Methanobacteriaceae archaeon. Classification (GTDB taxonomy): domain Archaea; phylum Methanobacteriota; class Methanobacteria; order Methanobacteriales; family Methanobacteriaceae; genus Methanosphaera. The sequence goes on from CAYNSJ010000002.1 coordinate 62,439, forward strand.
AACCGTGATTTAGATAAAAATATGGCCCATAATAAAGAAATTCGTGACCAATTAGCTGAAAAAGTAATAGCAGCAATCCCTGAATCATATATCAATGGTGATCTTGAACACAGACTTCCAAACAATATACACTTCAGATTCTCAGGAATTGAAGGAGAAGCATTAATATTAAGATTAGAAGAAAAAGGATTATGTGGATCAACAGGATCAGCATGTTCTTCTGAAAAATTAGAAGCATCACATGTTTTAACAGCAATTGGTCTTGAACCAGCATTATCACATGGTTCTTTAAGATTATCAATAGGAGTAGAAAACTCTGTTGATGATGTAGATAATATTGTAAAAGCTATAACTGAAGTAGTTCAAACACTACGAAATATGTCCCCATTATGGGATTCAATAAATAATGAATATATTGAACTTGATGAATCTGTATTTACAGAATAATTAATTAAAAAAAACAAAAGGTGATTAAGATGGATTATAGTGATAAAGTAATAGATCATTTTTCAAACCCAAGGAATACAGGAGTTATTGAAAATGCAAGTGGAGAAGGTACTGTAGGTAATCCTACTTGTGGTGATTTAATGACCATGTACATAGATGTAGACGATAATGAAGTTATCCAAGATATAAAATTTAAAACATTTGGTTGTGGAGCTGCAATTGCTACAAGTAGTATGACTACAGAATTAGCTATAGGAAAAACAGTTGAAGAAGCTTATGCAATTACAAGAAATGACGTTGCAGAAGAGTTAGATGGACTTCCACCAATTAAAATGCACTGTTCAAATTTAGCAAGTGAAGCTTTACAAGCTGCTATAGATAATTATAGAGAAAAAAAAGAACAACAACAATAAATTAAGTATTTTCCAATAATTTAATTATATAATTAAAAACTCTCCTCCTATTTCTCCCCCTTTTTCATACCATAAATAAACTTATTTTAAAAAATTTAATTAAACAGGATTAATAGAAAGAACATATCATCAATAATATTATTTTTTTAAAATTCAACAATAAAAATAAGAAATAAAATATAATTTTAAAAAAAAATAAGAAAAATTATTCAGTTATATTGTTAATAGAATTAATAATACAACCTAAATTTTCAACAGGTAAGCCTATAATAACTTCATCAGGTTTAATATCTGCTAATCTACGTGATCCATTACAACCAAAAGTTATATTCGGTTCTTTATTCATATAAGGTGATGCTACTACATCAGAACATACAGATTGTATACCACTAAAATCAGCATTAAATCTTTTTCCTAAGACATACCCTTCTGCTTGTACTAAAAGCATTGCATCTACAGGTTTACATTTTATTACAACAACATCTACTGCAAATGTTGCATCTTCTAAAGGCATATATCCAATAGCTTCCATCATTGTATCAACTTTTGAAACTTGTCTTAATGCATGAGCTGATGTTCCCATAGATGAATATTTTTTTGAAGAGAAATATTTTTCTCCAGTAATTAATTCTTCTGGAAAATCTCTTAAACCTATAGCAGCAGCTCCACCTTTACAACTTTCTTCTTCAATAGTTGCATAAAAAGATTCACCCTGTGATGCTTTTTGAATCATTTCACAATGCCTACTCTTTTCATCAGTTTTATTTAATACACTTTTAGCATCTTCTTCTGATAAAAATAATTTTACTGCTACAGGACTATTTGTTAAATTTAATTTATTTTTTAATGTCTTAGAAATTTCTGCATAATCTTCCACTTTACATGGACTCATAATTTATCTCCTTTCAATTATTTTAATTATTTTTTATCTTTTTATTTATTATTATTTAAAATTATAACGATTTAATTGTAACAAATCTCTATTTTACAAAAGTAACAAAAAAATAAAAAAAAGTTCTTTATTGTATCAATCATAAAAACTTAAAAAAATAAAAAAATAGTAATTATTTATTAATAGTAAATAAATTAATGAAATAGATAAAATTTTACTCAATTAATGTATAGCATCTGTTAATTCTTTGATCTTTTTATATGTGTCATTAGTTTCTTCAACAACAGTACCTGTTATAATGATATCTGCACCAGCATCTTTTACTTCTTTTGCATCTTTTGCTGTTTTAATACCACCACCAACAATAACTATCATATTAGTTACATGTTTAACTTTCATAATAAAATCTAGAGGTATATGAGAATTAGCTCCTGAACCTGCTTCAAGATAAATAAAACGCATACCCATATATTCAGCTGCCAAGGAATATGCTACTGCTAAATCAGGTTTATTACGTGGCACAGGTTTTGCATCCCCAACCCATCCAACAGTTCCTCCAGGTTCTATAATTAAATAACCCATAGGTAATGTTTCTATATCCATTTTCTTAACTGAAGGAGCAGCTAATGCTTGAGCTCCAGTAATCCAATACGGATTTGTTGAATTTAATAAACTCATAAATAATAATGCATCAGCATATTTACTTACACCTGTAACATTTCCTGGAAAGAGTATTACAGGTAAGTCTACATTTTCTTTCAGTTCTTTAGCTGTTAAATTTAATACTTCTTGATCAGTAATAGATCCACCAAGTAATAATGCATCAGTTTCAGCTTTTTTTGCCTCTTTTGCTATTTCAACAGCTTCTTCTGGTGTTTGTTCATCTGGATCTATTAATGTTATATGTAACTTATGATTTTCTAATGTTTTTTTAATGTACTTTTCTACATCCATAATTAATACCTACTACTAAATCCTTAACAAAATATTTATTTTATTGTTTATATTTATAATTTATATTGTTAAAGTATTTAATTTATAGTTAATCTTCAATTATTTTAATTTGGATCATAAAAAAGAAATCACATAATAAAATCTAAGTAAAAACAAGTCAATAATTAATGGAGCTGAATTTTATATTTAATAAAGAAAAAAAGGATTTATATGTACTAAACAGTACTTTATCTATCCTCTTGGTTCTTTAGCTTTGTATCTTAAACCTTTGTATCCGCATTTTCTGCAAGTTTTTGCAGTAGATGGGTTTCTTGCGTTACATTTTAAACAGATTTTTATATTAAACATTCTGTTTTCTGCTTCTTCAAATTTTGCCATTCTATTTTCCTCCTAGAAACTCGCTTTGTATTTTAACAATTTCGGCACTGTTTTCGGCCTTATAATAGGCTTCTAATAAATTCTCATTAAGTTCTATGAAATGTGGTCCCCATTTGAATTGATTCATAAGATCACAAGCTTCATCTTTGTAACCTACAATATATAGTGTTGCACTTAATGCTTCAGCTGTTGTTAATTTACAAGGTTTACCATAATTAACTGGATTAGCAGCAACAAGAAATGGTAATATTCTATGGTGCTTTTTAGATTTAAAATGGAATGATGATTTTTTCAATTTATTCCAGGAACAATCTAATGCAGATAAGCCATATTTATCAATATTTTTCTTATCTGTTTTTGATACAGCTTGTTTTGCTTCAGCATCTAAAACTATTGCATTATAAGGTATTTTACGTATATTATTCGTTAAAGTTACTTTATTTTGCTTTTCTAATTTTATAGCTGTACATCTTTTTGGATCACATTCTCGTGAGTCATAAATTACAATTTTCATTATTATTAAACTTTAATAATTTTTTCAATTCAAATAAAAATTCTATAATGAGTCATTATTCTAACTAGTATTTTTAATATTCATTTCAAAAATAATGAGATTAAAAAATATCAGTATATTTTATTCTAGAATAATAAATTATTAGAATAGTATATATTGTTTATCTATTTCTATCAATAAAAATATTTCTATTAAAAAATAGTAACAAAAAATGGATTATAAATGAGAATTATAAGATTAATTAGTTAATAACTTTTAATATAATATATAAATTTAATATAATATATTTTAAGTTATATTAAGTATCAATAATCCTTCAATATAAAAATAAAATTATTATAAAGAATATTTAATATATATTATTTTTATTAAAAATTAATACTCTTCATAATGAATTCTTGCTTCATCAAATCTATCTTCAAATTTATTATCATTCTCATTTTTTGGATATCCAAGAGCAATTACTGCATACGGTTTTATGTTTTGTTTTAAATTAAAATAATTAGATAAAAATTTCATTCTTTCTTCTACTGGTGCTGTACCTAACCACACTGCACCTAATCCTAATGATACTGCTTCTAATAAAATATTTTCAACAACAGCACCTAAGTCTTGTTCCCACATAGCAGGAACAACCATACGTTCTGTATTACCTAACACAATTATACCCACTGTTCCTTCATATAACGGTCTAGCATATTTACTAAATTCACTTATCTGTTTTAATTTTTCTTTATCTGTAACTACAATAAATTCCCATGGCTGTTGATTAACAGCAGATGGTGCTTGCATTCCTGCTCTTAAAAGTTGTGTAATTTTTTCATCTTCTATTTTAGTATTTTTAAATTTACGTACGCTTCTCCTTGTAAATATTTCATCCATATAATTACTCCTTTTTTAATTATTTTATTATTTATACATTTTTTTCTTTTATGATATATCACTTTATTTATTTTTATTTATAAAATTAAACTTAAAATGATAATAAAAATTTTACTTAACAAAAAATAAAAAATATGAAAGTCATATTTTTATAATAATAAGTAAATAAATATAATAAATTTAAAAACTCAGACAATAATTATATTTTTAAAATAATTTCTTTAATTTTACAATTCAAATGTTATAAACAAAGAATCTAAATAGAAAATATAAATTTTGTCAGATACTAATTCAATTATAAAAAAATAAAAAAAAACAAACTATTTTATTTCAATGATTAATATACAAAATTTAAAAGTAAAAATATATACTAATATTAGGTAACAACAATATGATAACCGGAATTTTTACATTTATTGGTGAAATAGTACTATTGATTGCAATTATTTTAGTCATATTAATGGTAATAACATTAGTATTAGGCTATGTTTTAGTTAAAGATAATAAATTGATATTTCCAAGTATATTACTATTTACACTTAACTTATCTTATGGATTATTAAAAAGAATAACTAAAATCTTTGGACTAAATGATACTATAATTGATCAAATAAGTATTGATTTAAGAAATCGTATGAATAAAGAAAAATTTAAAAAATTAGCTCCCGAAGATATTATAATAGTAATGCCTCATTGTCTTAGAGCTCCTGATTGTTCTGCTAAACTTGGAGAATCAGGATTAGAATGTATTGAATGTGGTAGATGTGAAATTGGTCAAGTAAAAACTTTAGCTAAAGAAAAAGGCATTGATGTATATGTTGTACCAGGATCTACATTTATAAAAAATGTAGTGCAACAAAGAGAATTCAAAGGAGTAATTGGTGTAGCATGTCATCAAGATTTAAATCTTGCAATGATGGGACTATCTGATCATATAACTCAGGGAGTTTATTTATTAAAAGATGGTTGTATTAATACAGAAGTTAATGTAGATGAAATAATTGACTTGATTAACCAAAGACAAAGTATCAAAAAAGAAAAACAATGTGATATAGATCCTAATGATATTAACCCATCAAAAACATAATTACATTTTTTTTAGATACTTTTTTCTCCAATCTCAAAAGCTTTCTTAATATATTTATCTTTATTAAGTTCACGTTCTTCTTTTTCACGACTTGTACTACTAAAATAATGCATATCAACTATTTTAGCTTTATTAGAAATTCGATCAGTTATGAATATTTTTTCTAAAGCATCTATTTTACCATCTTGTTTTAAATCAGAATATCCACTACCAGTTACAATAAGAAAAATTACTTTATCTAATTTCTTCATAGTCTCTTCCCCACCATATCGAAAATTATAAGTAAATACTCTATTAAACCAACCCACTAATTTTGATGGAGCATCCATCCAGAATAATGGAAATATAAATGTTAAAATATTAGAATTATTGATTAATTTTTGTTCTTTTAAAACATCACTTGATACTTTAGTTGATTTACAGTATCCTTCTCTTAAATATTCTAATTCAGTCATATCCGATTGAAAATTATTTTTATAAAGATCAGAAATAGTATAATTTATATTATTTTTATTTAAACCATTTATATAAGATTGTTTTATTTGATATGTTATACTATCTTTACTTGGATGGCAATAAACTATATGAACACTCATAATTTACAATTTCTCCTTATTATTCTATATATTATAATTTTATTATAGAATTATATTTATTTTAATAATTAATATTGAGTATATCTTAAATAAATAAACATTTTAATTAGTTTTGACAAATTTATTATTAATTAATGAATTACTAAGAGGATTATTTTTATGAAGAAAATTGCAGTAGCTTTAAAAGAAAACGGTAAAAAATTAGAACATTTTGGTATTTGTGAATATTTTGTTATATATAAGTACAATGAGGACGCTAATACTATTGAATATGACAATGTAGTTTTTTCTTCTAAAAATCGAGATGAAAAAAACCAATGGGAAAAATCAGCAGATTCTATTCGAGATTGTGACATTATAATTTGTGAACAAATTGGTATGAGTGCAAAAGTAGAAGTTGAAAAAAGAGGGTTTAAAGTAATTCAAGATAAAGGAAATATTGAATCTGTTTTGGATAAATTCTTAGAAATTCAAGAAAAAAAACATAACCTTATTTTACCATAATTAAACTATTTTTTAACATAGGTTTATTATTATCGATTAGTATAACCATATAATAGAAGTAATACTATTCATTTAACCTTTTTTTGATGAAAAAGAAAAAATAATTGTATTACTGTATGTATTACTCAATAAAGATTGATTAAACATAAATATAACTTAAAAATATTATAAACTAATCAAGATATGTTAAAAATTAATGAGTAATTTCGGAGGGTTAAACATGAATAAAACAAATGATTTATATAAATTATTTGAAAATATGTATGGTACTACCTTCAATAGAACATTAACTATTGGAACACGTTCTACTGGTTATAATACATATCAAATAAATAATATAAATGAATTATGTGATAAATTCAAAGAAAATCACCATAAAAATGAGTTTTATATAAGTTTGTATGATTACGATAGTTCTGAAGAAAGTATAACTTGGAACAAGATAGATGATAATCAAAAATTTGATAATTATGCTATAAAAAATTGTATTTTATTTAGATTTAAAAATAGATCAGATGACATTAACGAAGAATTAAAATTATTACCACCTATTAAACATTTTACATTTATTAGACGACTTATAAATTTAGGATATAACAAATCAATAGTTTCAGAAGCAAAAGAAACTTATGAAACCATTAAAAAACTGTTTAATATAGAATCAACAATGATATTCAATGGATTAGATGAATGTTTATTATATGTATACTTTAAACCATTAGAACTAAAAAATCCTACCTTAACTTTATATTACTTCTATAAATTTATAGAAAATTACAGTGACCTAAAAACATTATCTTATAAAGAAATAGAACCTTATTCACAGATAGTATCATTACCTGGAAGTCAAAACAATGTTTCAAGATTATACATTCATAAATTTGACATAGACGATACGTATGCTGAAATAATTAAAAAAAGTGAGTCACCTAACATAATAAACTCCGAAATTAAAAAAGATCAAAATACAGCTGTATTGGAAAATCTATTAGAAACTTTAGATAAAGAGATAAGTAAAAGACAAGAAGTAAATCAATATACAACAGTTGAATACGATTTAGATGATTTATTTAAAATGAGATAAGCTTATAAATGTTAGTTTAACCCCCTTATACTTATCCTAATTTTTTTAAAAAATAAACTTTTTAAAAATGAAATATTTATATTATAAAAGAAATATAACTAGTAAGTATATAGACTAGATTCATGAATAATTTGTGAATATGATAAAATATATCATATTACTATAAAAAGACTGTAAAACTAATTTTAAATAGTTTACGCGTATCTAAATTCTTATTATAAAAAGTTAAATTTAAACTTTATTTATTCAACTAATCTGACGGAACTTTTTCAATTAATAAATTATTAAATATATAAACTCATAATAGTAAAGAAGAAATACTTTTTTTTACTACAGTACTAATTTAAAAACTGAATATTTAAAATATTTCATTGTTCTTATTAAATTTGTTTTAACATACTAGATAGTATGCTGTAAACACGTAATAGAACAAAAGAAAATTAAACTAATTAAAAAATCATATAAAAATAAAAAGGAGATTAGATATATATGCCAAAAGCAAGAAGACGAGTACGTGACACATGGAAAGAAAAAATCTGGTACGAAATACAAACACCAGTAGAATTTGGAGAAAAAACATTAGGAACCAGTCCTGCAAGAGAACCTGAAATGCTTGTAGGTCGTAAAGTAGAAACTTCAATGCGTGAAATATCTGGTGACTTCAGTAGACAATACATAAAATTATTCTTTGAAGTTGACCATGTAACTGGAGAAGTAGCAAGAACTGTTTTTGTAGGACACAAAGTAACAACTGACTACGTACGTAGTATGATAAGAAGAGGAACAAGTCGTATCGATACAATAACCGATGCAAAAACCAAAGATGGTAAAGTATTAAACGTACACATGTTAGCAATAACAGTTAAAAGAGCAAAATCATCCCAACAAAAACTCATCAGAGAAACCATGGGACAAATGATTCAAGATGCAGCAAATGAAAAAACCCTCGAGGAACTAGTCAAAGAAATTATCTCAGGTAAATTTGCATCAAACATTTATCACGAAGCTAAAAAAATCTACCCACTTAAAAGAGTAGAAACTATAAAAACAAAAGTGATAGAATAAAATTAAATTGAATTTTTTATTAACCCCCATTACCTTTTTTTATAATAATTTAAACAATAAATAAGTTTTCTCAGTCTATTTTCAAGTTTTATTTACATTTTACAATTATAATATAAATTCAAAAGTAATATTTAGGACAAACCGCTTTTTTATCAATATAAATATGAACTTTATTTTTTTATAATAATTCAAAATAGCTTTAAAATAATCATCTTTTTTTACAAAGTATTATTTTTTTTAATTTTAGTCCTCTTTTTTAGGATAAACATTACTATTTAGTACTAAATTATACTTATTTTTATTAAATTTTATTAAATTTAATTATAACACTCAACAAACAGTTTAACAATCAATATATATTATATAAAAATTATTTAATAAAAATATACACCCCTTGTTTTTTATATAGATATATTACATAATATATACCCTTTAAAAGTAAAAATAATAATAAAACAATTAATTAAAGGAGTAATATAACCAATTAATTTAAAAAAAATAAAAATTGCTAAATATTTAAAAAAAATAAAAAAACACGTGTAATGCATAACATATTACTATTATAAAAAACAAAAGTTTAGAATATGATGCAATTAATATTCTTTTTAATTTGTATAATTCTTGGAATTATAGTGTATAAAACTGGTGCATTAGATTTATTAGGATCAGTTTTTATGACAATTATGGGAATATTTATTGTAATAACCAGTGGTTTCAACTGGTTAATACTACTTTTACTATTTCTTATTTTAGGAACTGTTTTCACTAGATATAAAGCAGATTATAAAAAATCCATTGGACAAGTTCATGAAAAACGTACTGCAAGAAATGTAGTATCTAATGGAATTATACCTATAATCATGGCTATATGTGGTAACTACGCTGGTTTTATTGGAGCAGTAGCTACTGCCACAGCTGACACATTAGCTAGTGAAATTGGTATGACCAGCAGTCCTATTCTAATTACAAACCAAGAACAGGTAAAACCAGGAACAGATGGAGGAATATCTGTACTTGGAACTGTAGCGGGATTAATAGGAGCTTTAGTAATTGGAGTCTCAGCCTTTATAGTAAATGTATGTCCAGACATTACCCACAGTATCATCATAGCAGTAATAGCAGGTATGGTTGGTTGCTTTGCTGATAGTCTACTAGGTGCAACATTAGAACGTAAAGGTATTTTAAATAACGAACATGTTAACTTAACTGCTACAATAATTGGAGCGTTAGTAGGTATCATAATAATCGGAGTATGAACAATATGAAAGGAATAATCATGGTAATAGATGGTATGGGAGACCGTCCAGTTAAAGAATTAGGTGATAAAACACCTTTAGAAAGTGCAAATACACCAAATATGGATAAAATGGTTGAAGAAGGTATAACTGGTATTATGGACACAATTCGTCCTGGAGTAAGACCAGGTAGTGATACAGCACACCTAACTTTATTAGGTTACGATCCATATGAAGTTTATACAGGTAGAGGACCCTTTGAAGCAGCAGGAGTAGATGTTGATGTTAAACCAGGAGACATAGCATTTAGATGTAACTTTTCAACAGCAGATGAAGATCTTGTAATAACAGATAGAAGAGCTGGAAGAATAATGGAAGGTACTGATCAATTATCTGATGCAATTAATTCTATGGATCTTGGAGATATAGAAGTAATCTTTAAAGAATCAACAGGACATAGAGCAGTACTAGTATTAAGAGGTCCAGGTTTATCAGATCAAATAACTGATGCTGATCCTAAAAAAGAAGGTAAAAAACCACCAATAGTAGAACCATTAGATGACACAGAAGAAGCTAAAAAAACTGCAGAAGTAGTAAATAAATTTGTAACAGAATCTTACAGATTACTAAAAGATCATCCAGTAAATCTAGAAAGAATCAAAAACGGTGAAAACCCTGCAAACATCATACTTCCACGTGGAGTAGGAGCTGTACCACACGTAGAATCATTTGAAGAAAAATATAACTTAAAAGCAGCATGTGTAGCTGAAACCGGATTAATTCAAGGTATAGGAATATTAGCTGGAATGGATATTATTCACATCCCAGGAGCTACAGGTGGAGTAAATACAGATATTGACAGCGTACATAAATACATTGTAGATACTGCAAAAGATGACAAATATGATTTCTTATTAATTAACGTCGATGGAGCTGATGAAGCTGGTCACGATGGAAATGCTATTGCTAAAAAAGAATTCATCGAAAAAGTAGATCCAATCATAGGAGATCTTATGAAAATAGATGATTTAGTACTATTTGTTACAGCAGACCACTCAACACCAGTAGGTGTAATGGATCACACAGGGGATCCTGTACCTGTAATGCTTAGAGCTCCAGGATTACGTGTAGATGATATTAAAGAATACGGTGAAAGAGCTGCAGCAAAAGGTGGGTTATGTCGTATCAGAGGATCTGATGTAATATATATTGTTAGAGATTTAATGAACGTAACACACAAATTTGGAGCTTAAATATATTAAAAATTAACAACATAAGGAGAGTAATATTACTCCCCTCACTAATCACCCATTTTTAATAAAATCAACCTTATTTTATATTTAATTTAAAAAAATATTCATTTACCCCCAGAAAACTAATTATAATAAACTAAAATATAAAAAAAATAAAAAAAATAATTATCAAGGTGAATAAAATGACTAACACCATACCAAAACTATTTGGAACATCAGGAATACGTGGAGAATATCAAGATAAAATAACACCAGAATTAGCATTAGATGTAGCAAGAGCCCTGGCAAAATATATTGGTGGTGAAAATAAAAAAGTAGTAATAGGAAGAGACACAAGAACAAGTGGAAAAATATTAGAACATATAATGACTGCAGGATTAGAAGAATGTGGATGTGATGTATTATCATTAGGCATGGTACCAACACCAACTGTAGGTTATGCTACAATGAAACTAAAAGCTGATGCAGGAATCATGATAACAGCTAGCCATAATCCATCAAAAGACAATGGAATAAAACTATGGAATAATAATGGGTTAGCATACAAACAAAATCAAGAACATGAAATAGAAAAATTAGTACATGAAAAAACATTTACAAAAGTAAGTTGGGATAAAGTAGGAACTGAATATGACATTACTAAATTCAAAGATGAATATGTGAATGATTTAATAAAAGCAGCAGATATTGATCCTAAGAAACCATTAAAAGTAGTTGTTGATTGTGCATGTGGAGCAGGATCAGAACTTTCACCGATAGCATTACAAAAAGCAGGTATGAATGTAATAACATTAAATTCACAACCCGATGGATTTTTCCCAGGACGAAACCCTGAACCGAATAGTGATAATTTACAAGAATTAATGAAAACAGTAAAAGCTATTGGAGCTGATGTAGGATTAGCTCATGATGGAGATGCTGATAGAATGATTGCTATTGATGAAAATGGTAATATATCTGATTTTGATAAATTACTTGCAATAATAGCTAAAGAATTTGGTGGAACTATCGTTACAACAGTAGATGCATCAGCATGTATAGATACTGCAGTTGAAAAAGTTGGTGGAAAAGTATTAAGAACACCAGTAGGTGATGTTCATGTAGCTGAATCCATCGATGAAAATAACGGAACATTTGGTGGAGAACCATCAGGTACTTGGTTACATCCAGACTTTTGTATGTGTCCTGATGGATTACTATCTGGTTTAAGAATTATACGTTCTATACAGAAAAATGGTAAATTATCTAATCAATTAGATGCTATTGAAAGTTATCCTACAATAAGAGAAAAAATAACTTGTGAAAATAGTAAAAAAATTCCTGTTATGGAAAAAGTTGAAAATGAATTTGAAAATGAATTTGATGATGTTAAAGACATAACTAGAATTGATGGTGTACGAATTAGTTTTAACGATGGAAGTTGGGTGTTAGTCAGACCATCTGGAACTGAACCATATATACGTATAACTGCAGAAGGAAAAACAGAAGAACATTTAACAAATATAGAAAAAACATCAAAAGAATTTTTAAACAATTTAATCTAAATAGTCACTTTCCTAATTATTCTTCTTTTTTTAATTTTATTCTTTTTATAATCAATATTTAATCTATTTACTATTCATTCATAAATTCTTAAAGTCAATAAAATAGTTATAATTATAACCTTGCTAAACGTTTCTACAATTCAATAACGGTCAAGTATATATTAATTAATTTATATAACAATCAATTATATTATCTTAAAATAAGATTTTTTATTAAAAAAATAGAAAAGAGGTTGTATACTTTAAATTAAGCTTAAGATTTTAAATAAAAGAAAAGAAATTACTTAAAATAAATTATATATTAATATAAAACACATGTTAAAACTAAAATAACTGGTATTACCTGTTAGAAAATATAATTAAAAATACCAGTTAAAACTTATCTCAGTGCAAAAAAAGTAATTGAAGGCAAAAACAATGACAATTGATGAAATATTTAGTTATATCAAAGAAAATACTGCATTATATGGTGTAGCTGACTTTGAAAAAAATAGAAATGAACTTATAACTACTTATGGTTCTGATATTTGTAAATATCCTAAAGCTATAAGTTTAGCTATACAATTAAAAGAAGAAATTATCAATAGAATTCCTGAAGCTGTAACTAATAAAGAATATGCCAAAGCATATAGACAGGAATATTTCGATTCTCATGAAAGAATAAAAATAATAGCCAAAAAAATAACAAAACAACTTAGAGCAGAAGGATATAATGCGGTATACCTTGATGTTTCTGGTCAATCCGACGAACTAGAATTAAAACAGTTATTTGCTCAAAAAACAACTGCATGCTTAGCAGGCATTGGTTGGTTAGGAAAAAATGCATTATTAACAACTAAAGAGTATGGACCTAGATTAACATGGGCTACTGTTTTAACAGATGCTCCCATAGAAGCTTATGAAGGAGAACCTTTAGATTCTTTATGTGCTGATTGTTTGGAATGTGTGAATATTTGTCCAAGTGGAGCAATATCAAATAATACCGATCCTAAGAAATCATATAATCCACAAGTATGTGGAAGTTATATAAAAGAAAGAGTTGATAATGGTTATGATATGATCTGTGGACAATGTTTATATATTTGCCCTTATGGACGAAAATCTAATAAAAAACTTTAATTAATATACCTTTTAATAATATATCCAAAATATAAATTGAAAATTTAAATTAATATCTAATCAATTTTTATTTCAAAAGTAAACTATAATACATATCAATAGTTTATTAACATAAATCACCCAATTAAAACAAGTTGTGATAACAATGGATGAAAAATATGAAATTTTAAAACAAATAGAACAAGAAGAAGAAACATTAATTGTAGATATAATAACAGATGATATGAAAAAAAGAGTGCTTGAAATTGAAATGGAAAGATTAGATGAACTTATACCTTTTATTAATGAAGGAATAAATACTGCATTTAATGAGGAGAATGTAGCTATAATAATTCGGGATTTAAATAAAAAACAAAGAGAAATGATAGATGCACCTACACTACTTTTATTAACTGAATCAGGAAAGATTATTGGAGAAGAAATTTATGATGAGGAAGAACTTGAAGAATTAAGAGAAAGAAATGATGTTTATTTCGTATCAGAAAACTTTGTAACCTACACAAATATGGGTACTAATAAAGGAGAAAAACAATTTTTTAAACTATCAAGTACAAATAGTTCATTCTTTACAGATTGCGACTTAAACAAGTATGTAATTAGTCTTTCTGTTGCAATACCTTCAACAAATACTGATCATTATTTAAGAGAATATTATGGTTATACCCCTAATGATAATATTAGCACATTACTACTAGGATTTACAATTTAAGTTTAATAAAAAACAGTTTAAATATAAATAAAAAAAATAAATATTTTATAATAAAATAATAAAAGAAATAAATAGATTAATAATCTAGAAAAAGGAGTGAAAAAATATGACAGAAAATAAAGATGAAAAAGTATTACAAGAAGTATTAGACACTTTAAAACCATTAAAAGGAATACTTGATGTTGGAGTATTAAACGAGGATGTGAAAAAAAATGTACTCCAAATTGAAGCTGAAAGAACTGGAGATTTAATTCCTGTAATAAATTTAGGAGTTAAAGAATGTCTTGAAAGACAATATACTGTTGCTATAATAAAAAATACAGAATTTAGACCTCCTCCAACTCCAACAGTACAATTTGTTGATAATAAAGGAAACCTTCTTGGAGAAGAAATTGTAAATGCTGAACAAAAAAGAAAATACGAAGAAAATGGAGAAGCTAAATTATTCCAAAATGATTTTGTATTATTAAAAGATAAAAACGATATTGAGGAAGATTTAAAATCTCAAAGACTTGAAGAAAATCCAACAAAACAAGCATTTGTTTTACCTCCAGTTCAATTTATTGAAATTGAAGAACTTGAAGATACAGATGATGTTGTATCAAGTAGTCCTGATCCATTAGCTGATTTATTCCTTAAAAAATACTTTGGATTCGAAGATGATCCTAAATTAGCTTCACTTCTCGTAGGATTCGACATTAAAGAAAAATAATAAATAATTATTCATAAAATAAGAACTAATATGACAAAAATAAGTTCATATATTAGTTTCTTATTATCTTCTTAAAACTTTTAAACTCCTAAACTATTCTTAAAAATATTGTATAAATAAGTTAATTATCACTACAAAGAAATTATATTAACTTTTAATAAAACTTATTTTAAATTATAATTACAATTATAAGCTTTATTTACGTTTAAATTTAATTAAATTCAATAATTTTAACAATAAAAAATTAAATAAAGCAAAAATAATACTAAGATAAAATAAATAAATGAATAAAAGTAAATATTGTAATAAATAAATACAATAAAAGAAATCTTAAGTATTATTCAAAAATAATAATAAAGAACAATAGAAATAATAAATATCAAGAAATTATTATTTTTTATTTAAATGACTATTATAATAAATACAACAAAAGATAAATAGACTAAATCTGGTTTAATTATTGAAGAGGAGTGTCAAATACTATGAAAGCAGTAATATTAACAGCAGGGGAAGGAACTAGAATGCGTCCTTTAACAACCACAAGACCAAAAACTATGCTAATTACTGGTGGGAAACCATTAATACAATACAATATAGAATCATTAAGAGATGCAGGTATAACTGATATTACATTAGTTGTAGGTTATAAACAAGAAGTTATTAGAGAATATTTTAAAGATGGTAGTGAGTTCGGAGTAAAAATAAATTATGCTGAACAACATGGACAATTAGGTACAGCACATGCAATAGCTAGTGCAGAAGAATACATAGATGAAAGTTTTATAGTATTAAACGGAGATATTATCGTAAGTTATGATTTAATACGAAATTTAATTGAAAAATATGCTACAAGAACTAGTAATAAGGTAAAATCAGTATTGACTGTGATAACAGTAAAAAATCCATCTAATTATGGAATAGTATCTACTAGAAATGATTATATAACAGATATTATTGAAAAACCAAGTGAAGAAGAAGCTCCAAGTAACTTAGCTAATGCTGGAATATATCTTTTCAGTCTAGAAATATTTGATGCTATAAGAAAAACTGAAATTTCTGAACGTGGAGAATATGAAATAACAGACTCATTAAAAATTGAATTAAATGAAGGCTGTGAAATATTAGGTTTAATATCTAATGAACCTTGGATGGATGTTGGAAGACCATGGGAATTATTAAGCTCAAACCATGATTTCTTAGAGAAAATGGAAGAACATGTTGAAGGAGAAATTGAAGAAAACGTTACAATCCATGGAAAAATACATCTAGGTAAAGGTAGTATAATAAGATCTGGTTGTTATATACAAGGACCCGTATTTATTGGTGAAAACTGTGATGTAGGACCAAATACATATATACGCCCATATTCTTGTTTATGTAATGGAATCAGTGTTGGAAATGCTGTTGAAATTAAAAATAGTATAATTATGGATAAAACTAATGTAAATCATTTATCATATGTAGGCGATTCTGTAATAGGAGTAAATTGTAACTTAGGTGCAGGTACAAATCTTGCAAATTTAAGATTTGATGATAAAAATGTTAAAGTTACAGTAAAAGGTAAACGTGAAGATTCAGGTATAAGAAAACTTGGAGCAATATTTGGTGATGGTGTAAAAACTGGTATTAATACAAGTGTAAATCCTGGAGTAAAAATAGGCAATGGTTCATTTATTAATGCAGGAAGTGTTATTTATAATGATATTGAATCATTTTCATTAGTATCTTCAGAAGTTTCATTAAATATTAAAAAATTAAACATAAAAAAAGAAGATTAATTTGTAAGAGAATTATACTCTTACTCAATTACTATTCTATCAAATACATTCTTTAAACCAAATTATTTATTTGAACTATTTCTAAAATTTCTAACTATTTGTAATAATATAGGATTATTCTAATTTTTTTATGCTGTTGTGCTTGGTGTATATTCCGATATTATCGTTGTTGTAGTATTATTTACAGTAGTTGTTGTTATATTCTCATTCAATGATTCAGCAGGATTTATGTTTATTATTTGTTTATATGCTGATCCATTATTATATAAATAATTACTATAAGAACTATCATCTCCACTTAAGTATCCGGATAATTCAGGATATTCATTAATTGAATCAAGTATCTCCCCACCATTTGTTGATAAAATTATTGTAATTACTGTTAATACTATTAAAAATGTTGTTGCTGCATAATCACCTTTAGTTCCTGTTTCTAAGTAATTCTTTGGTCCTGTAAATGTTATATCACTTAATGGATATAATAGTCTACATCCATTTTTTGATAATAATTCTATTAATATTGCACTTAAATATCCAATAATTATAGGTATCATTAAACTTGGATACCATACAGCCACTATACTTAATGGTATAATAAATAATAAAGTATTTTTATATTTCTTTGGTGTTATTATAGTTATTTGTGATCCTATTATAGCAAATAATATTCCTGTAAATAATTGAGGTAGTTTTAGAATGTATGATAACAAACTGTATAAAATTATCGCTGCTAATATGTTATTTAAATTAGACATTATATCACTTTAATGAGCTATGTATGAAAATGACCTATACATTAATAATGTAAACCATAATGCACTTACTAAATATCCCACTAGGGATAATCTTGTTCTTATAAATGCTAAAAATACTATTACACTTAATATTAACAATATTGTATATGTTACATTGATACTTTGTGTTCTATTTTGATTGTATTCAGATTGATTTATTATTATAAAGTTTTTTATAAAATTTTCATCTACTATTTGTTTGTCTTGTTGAATGTTTGCAATTATATGTATATTTTTTGCTTGTTTTAACTCTTGATAATACTCTAATTCTCTTAAGGATAATTGTTCTAAATGATCTAAGAATATATATAATTTATTATCTTTTGTATTTGTTATTATTTCTTCTATGAGCTTACTTATTGTCTTATTTTTTGTTTGACTTGTGTTATCAGTTTGATGTAAAATATTTTCTATTGCTGTTTTTCCTTTTTTAGGTGTAGAAATATATATTGAGTTCAATGTATTTTTGTACTTTTTATAGTACTTATACAAATCTTGCTTATAAAGTAATATATTATTATAGTTTTGTAATTGTCTTTCTATTTGCTTGTCTTGATTAGTCATTATTTAAGATTTCTAATTCATATCGTTTCATTCTATATTCATCTTTTGTCTTTTCATTTCCAACATATCTTAATATTATTTTATCACCAATTTTTACTGCTTCCATAATTGAATTTAATTGAACTTTTCCCCAAATACAAATATCAACACTATCCTGTGTTGTTATTACATAAAACTTACTATGATACTTTCCAATATTTTCTTTTTTATCAGTAAGTACTCCCATTAATTCTTCATTTATTTTAGGTTTCCAATATTTTCGTTCTCTTTCTTCTATTATACTATTCATCTTTTATTCTCCGTTCTAAATTATAAATCTTCATTTGATGACCATTTTGTGTCTTTTTTATTCCATTATATGTTAATCTAATATAATCTTTTATTTCAATTTCTTCCATTAACTGGTCTAATTGGGTTTTTCCCCAGACATTAATTTCTTTACCAGTCTGTTTGTCTTGTATTATGTAAAGGTTCTGTTTATAACTTCCCATATCTTCTTTTTTATCTTTTAAATATCCCTCAATACTATCACCTAATTCTGGATTCCATGTATTAACTTGTATTTTTATCCATTTTGATTCTTCTTGCTTATCTTTTAATGTATGAAGTTCAGTCTTGTTAAATAATTGAATATCGTATCACTCCTCCAGTTAGATTATAAATTTCAAATTGTATTTTTGGAAATCTTTTTCCACAATTTTATTATTTGTATGTAGGTACCATGTGGTTCTAAAATAACCACTTTATTTATATAAAAAAATACAATAAATTTAATTATGATAAAAGATTTATGATAATCTATTAAAATATCAAAAAGGATCTTTAAAATTCATATAAATCTTACAAATGAAATAAAAGGATCAATATATTAATAAATCAATGAGGTGATTTATTTGACTGAAACAGTTGTAATATCCCCAACAACTCGTCAAGAGGGACATGCTGAATTATCAATGGAAGTAAATGAAGAAGGAATAGTTACTACAGGACGTTATTTTAGTATAACACCTGTAAGAGGACTTGAAAAAATGGTAGTTGGAAGAAGTCCAGAGACTGCTCCAGTATTAGTACAAAGAATTTGTGGTGTATGTCCAGTTACACATACATTAGCTTCAGTAGAAGCTATTGATGATTCTTTAAAAATCGAAGCACCAAAAGCTGGAAAAATTCTAAGAGAAATCTGTTTAAATGCTCATATAATAAACAGTCATGCTATTCACCATTTTTTAATAGCTCCAGACTTTGTACCAGAAGATAAATATGAACAAGCCGTACGTGAAATTTCTGAAATACGAAAACAAGTACAATTTGTTCAAGATACCATTGGTGGAGAAGGTATCCATCCATCAGATATAAGAATTGGTGGAATGGCACATAACATTACTAAAAATGCACAAAATAAAATCAGAACAAGAATAGATGGTGTAATGAAACTATTAGTAGAACATAGCTCAAATATGAAAGCATATGTTGAACAAAAAGAGTTCCCTGAAAATCTTGGAACACACAATCAAGATATTTTAGCTACAAGTGATACTTATGGTTCAAAAAATAACTTTGCATTCAATAAAGTTGAAGAATTAATGCCTGAAGCATGGTATGATGATCCAAAAATTGGAAAAAGAGCTTGTTCAACAATACCATTATATGATGGAGCACCAGTAGAAACTGGTCCTCGTGCAAGAGCTTCTAAATACAGAAAATTTAATGATAAAGGAGTTAAAGCTCAACACATAGCTCGTTCAATGGAAATGGTAAATTCTGCTGAAAGAATACTTGAATTAATTGATCAATTAAACACATCTGCTCCAGTACAAACTGATTATAATATTGAAGGTACAAATCGTCTTGGAATTGGTGTTATAGAAGGACCAAGAGGTACAAATGTTCACATGGCTAAAATTGGATCTGATAGAAAAATAAGCCAATACAATGCTATTGTACCAACAACATGGAATATACCAACAATGGGTATAGCTACAGAAGGTTACCATTATGATTATGCACCACATGTAATAAGAGCATATGACCCATGTTTATCTTGTGCAACACATATGTTAGTAGTAGATGATGAAACAAAAGATGTTATTAAAAGTGATATGGTACAATTATAATTAAGTGGTTAAAAAGATGTCTTATAACTATGAAAATCTAGTAGTTGGCTGTGGAAATATATTATACAAAGATGATGGTTTTGGTCCTGAAGTAATCCGAGTAATTAAAGAAAAGAATATAAAATTACCTGGAGATACTGTTGCTATAGATGGTGGAACAGGAGCTCCTTATTATCTATTTACATTACCCGAAGAGAAATGGAAAAAAATCATAATAGTAGACATTGCTTCAATGAATCAAAATCCAGGAACAGTAAAACAATTAAAATTAAATCAGATAAAAGAAGAAGATCGATACATGAATGTTCATGGATTAACTCCAACTTATCCATTACATGATTTAAAAGACAAAATAGATATTAAAATCATTGCATGCCAACCAAAGGAAGTATCAGAAGATATGGAAATAGGACTTACACAAGAAGTAGAGGATAGTATACCTAAAACAATAGAAGAAATAATTAAAGTATTATCTTGAACATCACAAAAGTTTATGAAAAATTAAAAAGTATATTATTTTATTTTTTTTATACAACTAATAAATTGTGTTGAACAATATAATAACTATAAAAATCGAAAGGCTGATAAAATTGCTTGAAAAACTAAAAGATATGATACAAAAACCTAATAAAGAAGAATCAAAACCAACTCATTCAAATTCAAATGATTCTGATAAATTAAAAATAGGATATATACATTTATCTGGATGTACTGGAGATCTAATGTCACTTACAGAAAACTATGATGATTTATTTGACTTATTAAATGCTGTTGACATAGTTTATGGACAAACATTAGTAGATAAATGGGAAATGCCTGAGATGGACTTGGTTTTAATAGAAGGATCTGTTTGTTTACAAGATGAACATTCACTTAAAGAACTAAAAGAAGCACGAGAAAAATCAAAATTACTTGTTGCATTAGGTTCATGTGCTTCAAGTGGAGGATTTACATTATATGCAAAAGGAGGTCAACAAGCCCAACCTCAACATGAATCATTTATATCATTACAAAATCTCGTAAAAGTTGATATGGCCATACCAGGATGTCCTCCATCCCCCGAGATACTTAAAAAAGTATTACTTGCTGCTGTAAATAAAGACATGGATTATTTAGCACCATTTATGGATATAGCAAAAAATGATCAAACATGTGGTTGTGATTTACAGAAAAAAGTTGTTAATCAATCAATATGTATAGGCTGTGGAACATGTGCTATGACTTGTCCAACAAGAGCTATGACCATGAAAAATGGAAAACCAAACTTTAACTGTGACAGATGTGTAAAATGTGGATTATGTTATTACCAATGTACACGTAGCTGGTGGCCAATAGATCAAATTAAAAAAGAAATAGGATTAGACTGAAGCCATATTAAGGAGAAAATAATTATGATACAAGACTCAATACTTGGACCACACCAAGAAATAATCTCAGCAAAAGCAACAGATAAAAAAATAACAAGTAAATCTCAAGATGGTGGAATTATATCTGCAATACTAATCTATGCACTACAAGAGAATATAATAGATGGTACAATTGTAGCTGGTCCTGGAGATGAACCATGGAAACCAGAACCTTTTATTGCAACAACAAAAAAAGATATATTGAAAGGAGCAGGAACAAAATATACTATGTGTCCTAATGTATCTTTAATAAAAGAAGCAACAAGATCTTATGGACTTGAGAAAATAGGAACTGTTGGAACACCATGTCAAGTAATGGGAATACGTAAAATGCAAACATATCCATTAGGTGCAAGATTTGTTTCAGACAAAATTGCATTAGTATTAGGAATCTTTTGTATGGAAAACTTCCCTTATGAATCATTAAATACATTCATTACCGAAAAAGCTGGTACCAAACCATCTAAAGTAACTAAAATGGATATATCAAAAGGAAAATTATTCATTACAACTACAGATGGTGAAGAAAAGAAAATACCACTTAAAGAAACACATGGATATGAACAAAATGGATGTAAACTTTGTTTAGATTATCTAGCAGAATTATCTGATATATCTTGTGGATCTGTAGGATCACAACCTGGATGGTCAACTATAATAAAACGTACAGATAAAGGATCTTCAATTATTGATAAAGCAATTGAAGAAGGTATACTTGAAACTAAACCAATTGATGAAGGTAAATTTGGATTAGAAATGTTAAATAAATTAGCTAAACAGAAAAAAGTAAAAAATCAAAAAAATATTGATAAAAAACTAGATTTAGGATTAAAAGTACCATTTAAACATAGTAAAGACAAAGAAGATCCATTAGAAAATATTTAAATAATACCTTCTTTAATTTATTCTTTTTCTAAAGATATATTATATTTAGTATTATAACATGTATAACACTTTTACAAAGTAAAAATAGCTAATTTTTCATTGAACATAGATTATACTATTAAACAAAAAAGGATTTAAAAAAATATGAAAATAGAAGAAGTTATTAAAGTATTAGAAGATAATAAAAATATTAAAAATATTGAAGGTATGGCTCGTTTTGGTATTAATCCTGAGAAGGCATACGGTATAAGAATGCCAGTACTTCGAAAAATTGCAAAAGATATTGGTAAAGATCATGAACTTGCATTATCTCTTTGGGATTATGATCATCATGAATCTAAGATATTAGCTACAATGATTGATGATCCAGTATCAGTTACATCTGAACAAATGGATAAATGGGCTAATAGTTTTGAAACATGGGATCAATGTGATCAAGCATGTTTGAATTTATTTGATAAAACAAAATATGCTCGTTGTAAGATATTTGAATGGTATACATCTGATAAAGAATTTGTTAAAAGAACTGCATATAGTCTTATTGCAGTTTTAGCAGTACATGATAAGTCAGCAACAGATGAAAGTTTTGAAGAATTTTATCCAATTATAATTAAAGGATCTGATGATAATAGAAATTTTGTTAAAAAATCTGTTAATTGGGCATTAAGACAAATTGGTAAACGTAACTTAAATCTCAATAAAAGTGCTATTAAAACAGCTGATGAAATATTAGAACTAAATACTAAAAGTGGTAATTGGATAGCTCGTAATGCATTAAATGAATTGAAGAGTGATAAAATACAAGAAAGATTAAAGTTAAAAATGTAGATTTCACTTAGTTATTAAATACCAATAATCAGACAACATTTTATCATATTCTATATAATTAGGATACTCTTTTTTTATTATTTTATAAAATTCATCATTATGATCTAATATTAGTAAATGAGATAATTCATGATATACAATATAAGCTACTAATTCTTCTGGTAAATATTTAAGATCAACAGACAATGTTACATTATTTAAACTACTACAACTACCCCATTTTCTATTCATTTTTCTATATTGAACTCTATTTGTTTTGACTTTTAATTGATTTTCATATTGTTTGATATATCTTTTTATAATAGTCTTAAGTTCTTCTAATGTTCTTGTTGATAATGTTTTATTCTTAGTATTTTCTTCTAGTTGTTTTGTTCTATTTTCATAGTTAATTATTTGTTTATAAATCCATTTATCCTTTTTATGGATACATTCTTCTATATTTTCATCATATCGTTTAGGTACTATAACTTTAAGTTTTCCCCTTTTAAATTCATATCTAATATATTTTACTTTTCTATATTCTACAGAGTATTTTATAGTTTTATCATTTATTTTTATTTCTTGCATAACTATCTTATACCTAATTATCTTGTATTATTGTTTTATATTTATTTTCTTGAATAAAAATATGAAATGTTTAATAGTTGAAAATTATATAAATTATATACAAATACTTTTTACTATTTTATAAGAATTAAATTATTAGGAGAATAGAATCAAGATGATGCGAGAAGTTGATGTATTAGTTATTGGGGGCGGTATTGCTGGATCTATGGCAGCAAGGGAAGCTAGTAAAAATGGAGCTAAAACTCTTATTGTTGAAAAAAAAGCAGAGATAGGTACTCCCAAACGTTGTGCTGAAGGTATACAAGAGAAAGCTTTAGAAAATTTAAATATTAAACCTGATAAAAGATGGATTGCACGTAGAATTGATAGTGTTAAATTAGCCTCAACTGATTTTAGTGCTTGGTTTACTCCTGAAAATATTAAAACAACCCAAAAAGGATATATTTTAGAACGTAAAGTTTTTGATAAACATATGACAATGGATGCTATTAGAGCTGGAGCTGAAGTTTATATTAAAACAGAAGCTATTGACTTTAAACGTGACAAAGAAGGTTATATTATTGTTACATTAAAACATGAACCAGAAACTATTTTAATTAAAGCATCTATTGTTATCGGTGCTGATGGTCCTGAAGGTCATGTTGGTGCTTGGGCTGGTCTTAATACTAAAGTTTCATCTAGTGAAATGGAATCTGGTGCTCAATATGAAATGACTAATATAAAACTTGAGAATCCTGATGCTATAGAGTTTTATTTTGGTAGTATGGCTCCTGGAGGTTATGCTTGGATTTTCCCAAAAGGATTTGATTGTGCTAATGTAGGTATTGATATATCTAGTAGTAAAGCTAATAAAACAGCTATTGAATATTTAGATGATTTTATTCTTGGTTGTGATGAGCTTCAAGGTGCTCAACCAGTTGAATTAAATGTAGGTGGTAATCCTCTTTGTGGAGTATTTGATAAAATAGTTACAGATAATGTTATGCTCGTAGGTGATGCTGCTGGTTGTATTAATCCAGTTACTGGTGGTGGTATTGATACAGCACTAGAAAGTGGTATGATTGCAGGTCGTGTTGCAGCTAAAGCTATTAAAGATGGTAATTTTAAAGAAGATGCATTTAAAGAATATGAAGATTATGTTGAAGAACATATAGGTAGTAAATTTAGAAAACTTCTTAAATTAAGAGATTTTGTATATGATCTTGAAGATGATGATTATAATGCCTATGTTAAAGCTTTGAGTAAAATAGAAATGGATAAACTTAGTATGAATGGACTAATAAAAGCTCTTATTAAAACTTCTCCACGTAAATTACTTAAATTACGCAAATTAATATTATAAATAAAATATTAAGGAAATGTTAAATTTGAATGATAAGGAACAGTTAAGACAAGAATTATATGAATTATATGATTATCAAAGAGTTTTTGATGAAAATATTACTGAAAAAATATTATCTTTTTTAATTGATATAGATGAACAACACAATAAGAATAACAAATATGGATTTGATGCTACAGGTTTAACATTATGCTTTAAAATACAAAAAGAATATTATGATCAATTCAAAGAATATCTTGAGTTTAAATATTTCCCCATCACTTTATCAAGCTTTTATAAGGATTATGAACATATACTCACTAATGAAAAATTAAATGATATAGATTTCTTAAAAAATAAAACTAAAGTTATTATTGAAATATTTGTTAGTGGTCGATTAAAAAATATATTAAATGAATTTGAAGAACTTTTAAATCAAGAAAATATAATTTCTTAACCCTCTTTTTTTCTACTATTTTTAAATAGGAATATTACTTCTCAAGACCCGGTTTACTTTATATACTAATTCTTAATTAAATTTATAAATAGAGAGTAGTAACTTTAAATTAGAATCAATATGTAATACAAAAGAGAGGATTTGATTATGGGAATATTTGATGAAATAATGACAATAGATGAATCAGTGTTTAAAAATCCTGATGTATTTAATGTTGATTATATGCCCGAAATTATTCAATGCAGAGATGCTCAGTTAAAAAGTATTCTTATTAATGTCACACCAGCATTGGAAAATAATAAACCACTTAATACATTGATTATGGGAAATGCTAGTAGTGGTAAGACAACTGTATTAAAACAAGCATTGAAAGATATTGATGAAGAAACAGAACTTAAAACCTGTTATTTAAATTGTAATATTCAAAATACTGCACGTAAATGTTATTTTCAAATATATAAAGTGTTATTTAATCATGAAGCAAGACAAAATATCAGTACTGAGATTGTACAAAAAGAGATAATGACTGAACTTGAAGAAAAAATCTTAATTTTAGGAATAGATGATATAAATCATCTTAACAAAAAAGAGGCTAGTACTATTATAAATGAATTATTTCGTGCTAGTGAATTTTATCGTGCAAAAATTGGTCTATTTATTACTATGAATGATATTTTATTTAGATATTCATTAGAACGTAACGCTCAAAGTGTATTGCTTGGTCAAGAAATTGAATTTAAAGATTATACTACAAAAGAAATATATAAAATACTAAAATATAGGTGTGATGTTGGATTTAGACCTGGCATTATAACTGATGAACAAATAATGAGAATTAGTACTTATTGTGCTACATATTCTAATCTTAGAAAAGGTTTATCTATACTAAATATTTTAGGTAAAACTCTTGTTACAGAAGATAGAGAATGTGTAACTGATAAAGATATACGTAAATTAATTTCTGTCTAAACTACTTACTTTTTCTAATAATGATTTATTTTATTGATATAAATTCTTTTTTTATAAAATATTATTTCGTTATACCTCCTGAAAATACTGTGTGTGTGGGTATACATCCCCCTGTCTATCCGAGTGAATAGGTCTTAGATTCATTTATAAAGAACATATATTATAAATAATAATATAAAAAAATGTATTGAGGTTATATTATTTTAATAAACCTTTGATGATATGTAATAGAAAGAATAGAACTAGGAGGGACAAGATATATGATAAAAAAATATAAGGGATATAGAACTAAAAAAACATTTAAAATCAATGAAAATAACAACATAGACTCAATAATTGAAACATTTCAACATTTCAACAAAGATTACAATGTAATAGCTACAAAATTAGATGAAAATATACAATATGAAACAGAGCATACTAAAATAACACAAACATATAAAACAACATTAAAAGAAACTAATATCAACGAAATAACTAAAATATTGAAAGATAAAGGTAAAATTACAATTATAATAATTGATAATTTAAAAAAGAAGGATAAAAAATCAGAAAAAGAAATAAACAAGAAAATAAGAAGAATAAATAGATACAAAAATATTAAAACTAAAACTATAAAGCAAAAAGATACAATAAAGACCATAAAAGAAATATTAAAAGCTGAAGGTGATTTATGATGAAAGAAAATAAGAATATTTACAAAATAAATCATAAATATCAAATAATAAAGGTCCACTATGGAATACGGATATATTATGGAACTTTTAATTCACTTGATGATGCATTAGAAAAAAGAGAAATTCTAAGAAAAAATAGATGGCAAAAAAATTCTACAACAGGATATCCTACGTATGAACATTTCCCTAAATATCAAATAAAAACTGAGGATAACAAAGAGTATATTATAGTTAATTGTAATACTGGAAAAACATATGGCTCCTATAAAAACTACAAATATGCAACAATAATAAAACAAATTCTACCTTTTTTCAAAGATAAAGTAGATATAGAAAAAATTGAAAAATTTGCTATTAAAGAATTTTACAAGTACATAAGCTATAAAAAAATAAAAAATAAATATATGATAATTTATCATGGCACAACAATGGGATTATTTAGTAATTTAGCAAGTGCTTTAGAAGAAAGAGATATTATAATGAGGTATGAAGGTGATGAAGAGTTAATGTGTCAAAATACACCAATTTATTATAATTATAATAAAGAAGAATTACCTCCATATCCCTACACAATAGAAGAAATAATATATAGATCTAATAAAAGTAATAGATATATTGTACGAAAACAAATAAGAAATCAACGAATAACCATAGGACAATATGCTACATATAATATGGCAGTACTTGTAAGAGACTATTTAGATAGAAATAAATGGAATTTAGATAAAATAAATCATATAAAACGTGTAACAATAAAAATACAAAAACGTGACAAATTCATATTACATAAAGGTAAAATGTATTACATTATACATAATGAACAGGGAAAAAGTGTAATATATGCTAATTATACTAATCCAAATTTAGCTAGATATGTAAGGGATAAATTAACAGAGCATAATTGGAATATGGAAAAAATAGGAGAATATGAAGAGGAATATAAAAATAATAAAGAAAAAAATTTACATTATTATGATAATACTGATTTATTTAAAACAACACCTAACTAAAAAACCTATTTTTTATTTTTTAAAATAAAAACATTTAGATCTTATTAAACAATTTTAAAAAGCTTCTATACCTTATTCTACTAAAGACAAATATTTTCACTATTTTTTAATATAGTCTAATCAACTAAAATTAGTAATATAGTTTTTTATAATAGTTGAGTATATAATAATATTGTAGAAGATATTTTTTTAATAAATATATTTTTTTAGTCTTTAAACATTAATTAGGATTGAAACTATTTTGACTCATATTTTATTTTTTTTATGAGTATTTTTAATTATAACTGAATAAAAACGAAACTGCCAATAATATAAAATAGTATGTTATTTTTTTTATTTTAAAAAATTGGGGATTTTATATAAAATGGTCAGACGTGTTAAAGATTGTATACAAAAGAAAAAATCAAATAATAAAATGAAAAAATAAATAATAAAAAAATTATTTATTATGATTAAAAAAAGTTTTTTAGGGAGTTTTAAGAATTTATGATAGTAAATGGAAATATTTTAAATGTGTTTACTGAAGAAATTTATCCAGGAGAAATATATATAGAAAATGGTATTATCCAATCTATTAAAGAAGTGAATAAATATTATGATAACATAATTGTTCCAGGATTTATTGATGCTCATATACATATCGAAAGTTCTATGTTAACACCATCAAGATTTGCTGAAGTTGCATTACGACATGGAACCACATCTGTAGTTGCTGATCCACATGAAATAGCTAATGTTATGGGTTTTGAAGGTATTGATTATATGGTAGAGGATGCTAAAAAATCTCCATTAAATTATTATTTTTCTGCACCATCATGTGTACCTACTACAGAACATGAAACATCTGGTGCTAAACTTGATGCAAAAGATATTGATTTCTTGTTATCTCGTCCAGAGTTTGTTTGTCTTGGTGAAGTAATGAATTATGTTGGTGTTATTAATAATGATAAAGATTTATTAGCTAAGATTGATGCTGCTTTTAAATATAAAAAACCTGTTGATGGTCATGCACCACAATTAAGTGGATTTGATCTCCAAAAATATATCAAACATGGTATAACTACAGATCATGAATGTACAACAATAAAAGAAGTTAATGAGAAAAAACGTGCAGGTATGAAAATTATGCTCCGTGAAGGTTCTGGATGCCGAGATATGGAACGTATTATATCAGCAGGTGGAGATTTTATTGTCAGTGACGATCTTAAATCAGAAGATTTAATTAAAGGTCATATCAATGAATGTCTTAGAATAGCTGTTAGTCTTGGTATGGATCCATTTGAAGCCATAAAATTAGTTACTACTAATCCAGCAGAACATTATAACTTAAATGCTGGTAGTATTACACCAGGTAAAGATGCTGATTTAGTATTTATTGATAATCTTACTGATTTTAATGTTAATAAAGTACTTATTAAAGGTAATGTGATATACAAAAAACAAAAACTTTTATACCGTGCTCGTCCTAAAACATTAGAAAATACATTAAAAATAGATTTTAAAAAACCAGAGAATTTCGATATTAAAGCTCAAAATCCATCACATAAATCTGCCGATGTTAATGTAATTCAAGTAATTAGAGATGAACTTATAACTGATCTAAGTTCTGCAAAACTTAATATTGAAAAAGGTAATGTAATTCCATCAGTATATGAAGATGTACTTAAAATTAGTGTTGTAGAACGTTATGGTCATAATTATATATCAAACGGTTTTATTAAAGGATTTGGACTTAAAAATGGAGCTATAGCATCTAGTGTAAGTCATGACTCACATAATATTGTTGTTGTTGGTACAAATAGTAAATATATGGCTGAAGCTACAAACATATTAATTAAAAATAAAGGTGGACTTGTTGCAGTGTCAAATAAAGATACTTTAGATTTACCTCTTCCTATTGCAGGACTTATGAGTGATAAATCAGCATACACAGTTGCTAAAACATCAAACAAATTAAATCAATTTGTTCAAGATATGGGTTGTACTTTACCTTCACCATTTACAACATTATCCTTCATGGCTTTGCCTGTAATACCTTCAGTTAAAATGACAGATCAAGGATTATTTAATATAAATCTTAACAAATTTATAGATGTTATAAAAGAAGAAAGATAAAGTTTAGAAGTTATCTTATTTAAGATTTCTTCTATTGATTACTCTTTTTATAAATTATTATTTTTTTCTATTTCTGATTTTAAAATATTAAATGATTCTATATGATTTTGATTTCCTACTTTTTCTATAAATCCTTCTGATTTTATAATTTCCTCTTTAAACAATTGTTTTTCCTCTTTTGTCATGAAATTAATTCTAGTATATTTAACAAGAAGTTCAATTATCTTATTTGTAGCTCTATTTATTGTTGGTATACTATTATTTTCTTCTTGTTCATTTACAATTTCTGCTATTATTTTTGATTTATTCATAAATTTATCAATTTTGATTAATTTAGCATGTATCACATAATCTGATTTCAATAGATTATAATAATTTCCTTCTTTTTTATAATCAGTTGGATTAAATTTATTAAATAAAGCTTTTGTATACAATAAAGGACTTGTTGTGAATTCTATTGTAAATATTTTGTTACATTTTATATTTTGTAATGTTCTATTGTAAAATAAATCCAATCTTATTTGGTTATTTTCAAATATAATACCAATTGGCTTTGTATTAATTGTATTATCTGAATTTACTGTAGTAATTAGTGATTCATATATTGTATCATTTTGTAACGATAATCTGTCTTTTTTCATATTATTCATCTTTCTTTATTAATTAATATTGGTATCTATTAGAGTAATAAAACTCTTTAATTAGATAATATGCTACAGCAGCTATTATTATAAAAATTAACACTGGAAACAAAAATGTTATAAAAACATAAGTTAATATAACTGCTATGAAACAAGCTAATACTAAAAATATAATTTCATTAATTGTCATAATATACTATATAG
>CAYNSJ010000003.1:0-78819 GCA_964399835.1 uncultured Methanobacteriaceae archaeon
AGGGTGGAAGGGAACAAGGGGGTGGGGTAAAATTAGGGGGGTGGTGTGGGGGAGTAGGCCAAGATCTGAGAGATCCAGTTGGTTTATTATATCATTTATTTTTATATTAATCATTTGGGAATTTTATAAGAGGGCACCAAGGTGCTATACACTTTTTAACTATTAAACTACACCTAAAATGAATGAAAAATATACAGTAAAAAAAAGCCACAAAATGAAGTATTACTAAAATCAATACCTAATCAAGTTCAGTAGATAGGTTACACCTACCCTATACACCAACACTACAACAGATAACACATATACTAAATAAAAAAAAGCCGAGAGAAAGAAGGTAAGTAAAATCAATGCAAGTTCCAGGGAGTCGGCGGATCTATACCGGTGCAACGCCCGGCGGCGTAGCCGCCTGGTGGGTTGGTCCGCCGCAGCGGACCTGGGTGGGAAGCAGATACTGCATTGGCGTAGCTGGATTCAATTGGTGTAACTAAACATGATCGGCGTAGCAGGATTTTATTAAGCCCTTGGGCCAACACAACAACATGCCGCATCAGCGGCATTAAGGGTTTGCGGCTTTGCCGCATCGGGGGTGGGCGGAGGGTGGGCTTATACTTCCGCGCCAGGCGCGGTCTACTCGTCAAGTGGGACCTGCCGTGCAGGTCGCACATTCCATAGATGCGTACAGCGTGATTAGTTATATCGCTTGAAACTGATCCACTATACGGCGTGAAGGAGACCGATGCCTATATCCTCTCATACATGTTTTTAGTATTTGGGATACAAATGAGGACTATAAACTATACAGATGATAACTGTGAAATGCATGAGAGAGATGTACTTACATACGGAAAGACATTGTGCCGATGTTGAGTATGTGGTAAAGAAACCATGAAGCCGGTGGTAAGTATTATCAGACCACCGAAAACAGATGTCAGCTGGACCATTCCGTATTATGACAAGCCACATTACTAACGTGTTGCAAGGGACATACACGTAAAATCCTACAGGGTAATTAAGTGGGTAGTCCCGATGCCAGTGGTGGAACCCAAAGAGTATGCAACCGTTATCCCACTGGTAATTTTGGTGACATGTCAAGAATGTTGGAACCCCAAATACTTGTTACCTGAGTTGCATGAGCTGGAAGTTGCCTTCTCTACTCAGGTGTGAGATAGTCGAGAGCATTATGGGAAATTCTCAAAAAAATTTGGAGAGAGATTGACTGGAGAAATTTCGGAAGATGAGATGACTACTACTGTTAAAAAGCATGTGGCAATGTCGGTAGAAAAATTGAGAGAGTGTGAGGGTGATTACTGCCGTCAACTTTTTTAGACTGTATTACAACCATCAACTTTTTTTGAGAGTCTTCGAGGGGAGTCCGAAGGGCCAACAATGACGATATACTTTGACAAGGGGTAGCCCGTAGGGTTCGGCAAAGTATACGTTATTGTTGCCGAGATGATTGTCAAAAAAAGTTCGTGGCTGTTACAGTCTAAAAAAGTTATGCGGGAGTAGTCAACCTCCGCACTGTCTCAATTTTTATGCCGAGCTTGCTACATGCTTTTTTACAGTAGTAGTCTTCGAATCTTCCGAATATTTCTACAGTCAGTCTCTGTCCGAATTTTTTCTGAGCATTTCTCATAATGCTCTCTACTATCTCATACCTGAGTTGAGACGGCATCTTCCTAAGCTCAGGCATCTCAGGTAATGAGTATTTGGGGTTCCAACAATCTTGACATGTTGCCAACATTACCAGTGGGTTAACTGTTGAATACTCTTTGGGTTCCACCCCTGGTGTCGGGACTACCCACTTCATTACCCTGTAGGGTTTTCCGTGTATGTTCCTTGTGACTCGTTCGTAATGCGGCTTTTCATAATCCGGATTGGGCCAGCTGACATCTATTTTCGGTTGCCTGATAATCCTTACCACCGGGTTTGTGGTTTCTTTGCCACATACTTGACATCTGCACGATGTCTTTCCGTATGTTGGTACATCTCTCTTGTGCATTTCACCGTTCTCATCTGTATAGTTTATAGTCCTCATTTGAATCACAAATACTAATAACATGGATGAGACGATATAGGCACTCGGTCGTCCGACGTGCATTTTATGAAAGGAGATACGGCGTGAGAATGTCCAGTTCCCACGCCTTGGTTAATCGTGAAAATGTATTAAGGGAACAGTGGTTCCGGCATTTCACCGGTTGGCTGCTCTGGCTCGCTGACCAGTACATCCCCGAATGGTGCCAGCACGAAACCCTTAGTGCATGTAGGGTATGGGCAGCTGATACAGTTCTCGTAGTAATACTTCCTTATCTGTGGATTGTTCAATCCTGCCTCAAGAAGAGTTTGCAGAGACAGGATATCCTTCTTCATGGGGATGTCGATTGTGGGGCGGGGCATCGTTCCATCTCTTCGGTTTTGTTTTTGTCAAGCATGTTTTTGAATCGTTGCATTTTTTTATCCCACTCCTTACGGAAAGTGCCGTCATCGAATATCACAAAAATCTGTTCACACATTATCATAACATCTGTAATTTCTTCAATAATTTTATGATAGTCTCCGGTTCCATTCAATGATCTTACCAATTCTATGCTAAGTTCATTAAGTTCTTCAACAGCTTTTAATTGAATTTTAGTGCATCCCCACATAGATATAGCATTTCGATATGCACAGTAATCATCGTTTTCTATTTTCATTACCATTTCTCTTACCTCCTTGTGCGGGGCATTACTGCACCCGCATTGATTCTAATATCATTCACTGCATGGAGACGGTGGTTATATACTACTGGCGGTACGTGTTTACTATCCATGCTGCGTCTTCCAGTGTGATTGGGAGGCCCTGCTCCATCCAATGGTGCAAGTCTCCGGCCTCGTTGTCAATCTCATAGAGGTAGTCAACGTCTGCCCAATTGCTTGGGTGTATACCTTCACGGCTCATCCTGATTTCAGCGTCTGCGCTTGCAGCCACCATGTATGCCATTTTCCGCAGTTCGTCGTGGGTGAGCTGGGACATGGTTACCATCTCCTATTCAGCACATTCCATCCAATCTTATGTGCACATTCCTTGCAAGCAAGAATCTGTGCCATCCTCGACGGTGCCCAATACCAGCCGAAGGTCCGGTGGGTCCGGCCGCACTTACCACATCTACAAAGGGTACGGATGGGGAGCCGCACTTAATACACCCCCACATACATCACGTACAGGTCCCTGACCATAGAACGGTCGTCAGGACGGAAGAACTGTTCTTCCTGGTACCGGTTGAGGATTTCATTGAGTTTACCATTCAGGTCTCCTGGGAGACCAAGCGTCTGCAGCTTGCAGACCATTGCAATCATGTGTATAGACATTTCTAATTCTCCTGCTCTCTTGCTCGTGAAGAGAACAAAAGACCTCTTGCCCAGGAGCTGCAACTGTAATAATGGTTTCGGCGGGCAGCCCGTAGGGTGCCGAAGCCTTTATTGCGGTTGCAGCGGATGGGCTCGTTGCACTGCTGCTGGTGCTGTGGGGGATGACCGTGCCTGCGGTTGCGTTGGTGTTGTCTCACTAGCGTGCGATCGTAGATCGCCTGGGGTGGACCATCAGGTCCTGGGCGGTGGGAGGCTGAACAAGGCGAATATGAGCGCATACTTGGCATCGCCAGATTGAACAATAAGGGCGCATTCTTGTCCACTGTGGCACGAACTGTGGTCAAGACGGGTAGCAGTTCATCTTGTGATGAGTTCTTTGATTAGAAGCCAAAATAGACAGCATCGAAAAATTGTTGAGCCTGTTGGTGGATTGTGCTCTATCCAGTTCAACGCACTGTCTAAAAAATGACAGGGCATCACTGCCCACGTCCCGTCCTGTAGTACATAGTTGGCTTCTCCTCGAAGCCGGCTCCACGGATGCCACGCTTGCTCGTGACCTTCGTAGTGTCGTTGAGCGTTCCACATGCATAGCACAGCCGGGTCGGTTCGTTGACTGCTGCTGTGATGCGTTCTCCGCAGCAATCGCAGACCATTTGTCTGAGAGCTATGTCCTCCCTCTTCTGAGTTCCGAAGTAGGACTGTGGGAGGTATCCCTCGAAGTTGCTGTCCAATGGACCGAGCACGAACGCCACTGCACCACATTTGCAGGTGGATTTGCACCATGCTCGACCAGTGTAAGTAGTATCTGGCTGCATCCCACCTTCGTGAGTGCAGTGCTTATCGTGAATGGCTTTGAATAGCCTGAGTGACCTGATGGCCCTCTTTGACATCTTTACTCTGTCTAACTTAGCTTCCATATTGGACATGTTTCTAACTCTCCTTTATTTATTAAAATGTAAAAAAATGTTTAGTAGCCCAATCCTTAAACCTGACGGACGCTTCCGGCAGGTTTAAGTGAGCAGGGCGATGCTGCTGCTCGTCACACCCTCCATTTGCTTTCTTGGTAAGTGACTCCCAGTTGTTTACAGACCATCTGCACTGTACTGTCTATGGGCCTACCGAACCCGACCACTACCAGCCTGCCACCGAACTTCTGTTTCCAGCTCCTTATGCCATCTGCTATGTCCAGTGTGGCTTCTGGTGATGGGTCCATGTTGCTGACCGCTGCAGTGAACGGCTTGCTGTGACATTCTTCGCACATCCATGTTGCGTTTATGGGCCTGACCTTCTCGAAGTACGTGGGCTTTGCTCCCTCTTGGTTCAGGTTAGTGACCTGCACCTTGACAGTCCATTCGCCCAGCTCGTTCTTCACCTTCAACTTCTGCCTTTTGATAGGTATCCAGGCAGGGTTTGCATATTCCCTCCAGTGCTCCATGCCTGTTGGCAGGGCCTTAGTGATGTATGCCTTCATGCCGCCTGTGATGAGCTTGCCACAGCAGCCACATTCCGTAATCATCCTGGAGGTCGTCTTCTCCGGCAGTGGCCTGCTGACGACTTCGCCCTTTGGTGCGTACTTCTCTTCCACCAGTGCGAACTCTCTGGCAAGCTCTGGATTGTTTTCAAGGAAAGAATATTTGGGTGTTGCCACCCATTCTTGAAGGAGTGCTTGCATTTAGAGCACCCCCCATTCCTTGCCCATGTCTCTGAGCCACAGTGAGTCTATAGAGTCGATCCATCCGAGGCCGATTGCCTCTGCTGAGATGTACTCGATTCTTCTGACATCTTCGTAGAGTTCTTCCTTGAACTCTATATCATCTGAAATAGTGTTTATCTCTGCCATGAGGCAGCTCTTTACTGCTGATGCCACTCTGAGCATCTTCTTGGTTGCTAGACCATGTGTAGACATTGTACTTCTCCTGCTCTCTTGCTCGTGAAGAGAACAAAGAAATCGTTCCGCACCGAAGGTCATCCGTAATAATTCCGGCGGGGACGCTTCACCGACGGATTTATTGCGGATGACCTGAATGCGGAAACCTTGTCTCACCAGGGACTGTCCCACCACGATCTTGTCTCATTAGCGTGTGACCGTAGGTCACTGGGAGTTACCGAAGGTACTGGGTGGCCGGGGGTGGAAGGGCCCTGATATTTCCGGCCGTGGCCGGTCTACTCGTCGAGCACATAGAGTAGCAAGATGGTAACCGATGGCACGCTGCACCATCGTCTCCGCAGGTGTGGTCCGTTAGCCAGTTGGTCCGTTAGCCAGTTGGTTCACAGGGCGTGGATGCCCTCGACACGGTTGCAGCGTAGGCAGATACGGTAAAGGCATTTATGCATGCGGCCACGGCGGACATGGTCAAGCTGTTCAAGGGTAGCCGGGATGTCAATGTAGCCCTTCTCGTCGGTGGGCAAGCTCATCACAGTGATACGGTTGGTGTGGGAACACATGTCACCACTGCCGTAGTCGAGGAGGATGTGAATGAATTGGTCTACCGTGATGTTTTCAGGGCACAGGTCACGAACTCGTTGAAGTGTATCAGGAGAAATGGTTGTTTTCCTTACCATGCAGTGTCACAGCGTAGTGATTATGCTTCATAGTATATAAACCCAAAGCATCGGTATTTATTCCAACATTAAAAATATATTCAGCAAAATCGATTCGTTTGGTCAACACTCTGTGAATATATTTTATACTTTAGTTTAATGGGCCTTTTGGAACCGTGGGGAACTATGTTTCAAAAAACAAAGTATTTTACCCTCAATACCTCAAACAAGGGGCGTACTTTACACAAAGTACTAAGTTAGAGTACTTACATAGTACCGTTAAAGTACTAATGTGTATTAGCAGGCACTAAATACCGTTTTTAACGCATATATAAATTTATTAACAATTTACAAAGTACTATTTCTTTTTACAAAGTACTTTGTTTTTTACCCCCAAAGTACCCCTTACATAATACATACTTTTATAAAGTACTTTTTTATTTACAAAGTACTTTGATAATACTCTAAATAATACTTTACTATTACTATTACTACTGATATCATTTATTATTAGATAATACTTTATTATTATTAGTTATAGGGGGTGCACTTTCCTGAGTACATATTATCACTCTTTGAATATATGAAGCTGTATATTGTTGTGAAGTGATAAATGTCTAACCGAAGTGAGCTATGCTTACCACCGCATCCGCCGATGCTGAATCTGCTATAAAAAATAACCCCAGCGGATACGGTGGTCCCCTTCCTTGATTAGTTGTACGAATTTATTTAGGAAGAACCTGATAAGAATGTATATATACTATTATTTGTATTAGATATGTGAGCGTGTTGTGAATGAATTGTAGTACTAACTTTGTCAAACCGTGTTGTGCAAATGTCAGTGTTCCGAATCTTGCTTCGTCTGCCGAGTCTTGTTCCGTGGAGTATTACGGTGAAGAGAGGGCCAGAGAGAGAACCAGGCTGTACAGGTCCCTTGCCAACGTGCCGTTGAAGCATGTTGAGTTCCGCTCGTTCGAGGACCAGAAGGGAGTTGTGAAGGATTATCACTATTACAACGTGGTCACCGATGTACCTCAGTTGGATGTCCTTGGAGTGTGCCTGTTCCATGGAAGAGTACAGAAGTATGGTCCTGTTGGTCGTTGCATCCGTCTGCCCAACTCTCTGTTCAGGGATGGTTTACTGAGCGATTACAGGAGCATGTGGATGGTGCAGCTGTTCTATATAGGGGAAGAACAGCTTGGGCCTGTCTATACCTTCAACAAGCTGGCAAGGCAGATGGGCAATTATGTTTGCATCCCGTTGCCGAACTCACTGGTGCATGAGATTGACAGGGAATGCTGGACCGTTGCCTTTACTGAAATGCGCAGCGTACCGTCTTCTCTCAATGGATTTGTGTACCCTCGCTACCTCGTGGGCGATGTTCTCTGCGTGTCCGATGTAATGTGCGGAGAACTTTGATTACTTCTTAACTAATTGATGGGTGTGTGTGTAATGGCTGTCAATGTACCAACGGTACACTATGTCGGGGGACTGGTGTAACCATGTTATCTAAACCCCTTGCCGAACTTGTTCCGGAAGATACGGAATATCAATACCTGTTCACGAAAGAGGTGTTCGTGAATGAAGCCCGTAAGATGTTCAAGAATAACATCGGGGTCAACGTATCCGTGAAGTTTATCGAAGCACTCAGGTTGAGGCTTGTCAGTAACAAGTATCCCAGTATCCAGCAGGTGCTTAGTGACATTACCGGGGAGTTCCGGGGAGAACAAACCTTAAAGAATTTGAAATCCACTATCCGTCGCAGTTCATACTTCAACAAGGACAACGGGATACTCAATGATTCCTTTCATGCCGAGTATTTCGCAAGGGCCGAGTCTTACCTGTTGAAGATGGTGAACAAAAGCGATGACATGTACGCTGCACCTTATGTGCATGAACTTCTTATTACAGAGGCTTATACCTATCCCGATATCACCAGCAGGCTTAAAGGGAATCCTGATATTGTATTTAACATACCCGAAGGCACGATTGGTACTACGACTCTTGATTTCAATTCTGATAAAGTACAGTTCGTGGAGATATCGAATTATACTCCGTGCATCCACCTGTCGCATGTTTTTGATTATACCTACATGTGTGGCAAGTGCAAGGAGTATGAGCACTTTGATTTTCCAATGCCTAGTAATTCAAGGTGCTCACAGCTTGAATGTTTCGGGGTGCTGAGGGAAGACCGTAATCAGCGTCTTAAACGCTCTGTTTATGGAACCCACATTAATTTCAATCAGTCGTTGCTTCCCGTTCTATCTTTGGTGGATTTACCCATTGGGTCGTTTACTGCAGCCGTGGTTGTGCGGACAAGCGATGATGACAAGTCTCATTACCTGTTTGTTGCAGGAATTGTACAAAAGGTTTACAGTTCCGAAGCTGTTGTCCTGGAAGGTAAACGGCATGCTGTGTGGGAATTATGTGATATGATTGATAACATCCACTTGGATAAGCTCGGCCATAAAATCGTGGGATTACATTATCCCAAAGCAGCTGTGATCATGGCAGCCTTTTGTAACATGTGCGGCGAAAGGTCACACAATGTTTTACTGGTTGGCCGTTCAGCAACGGGCAAGTCAATGGTGTCTAAGTATTACCCGTATACGATTTTGTTAAGTGCTGGTTTCTATGATGCCAGGACTACTTCTAACCCTGGGCTTATAGGTTCATCTGAGCCTATCAAGATTAATGGCCAGGTAACAAAAATGTATAACCCTGGTGTTCTCGCACATGAACAGCTGGTTTGCATTGATGAACTCTATAGCAACCCTGAGCTGTACACACAGCTTAAAACACCGTTGAACCAGCCGGAGCTTGTTAAGTCGGTGGCAGGCACACAGTTCAGGATTCCAAAGGTAGGGACAGTGTTAGCCACTGCGAACATCAATACTTCATACCTGAGTTCAATAAGAGAGAGGGTTCTCAAATATGCACAGTATTGGGACAGTGATGATTCCCAACACACTGCATTTAGGAACTGCAGGGGAATATACAGCCAGGAGGTAATGGATGAATATGGCTGGACCAATGACCGTGATAAGTGTATCATGGAACTTATTTTGAAAGAAGAAAAAGCAGCTGGTCGTA
This sequence comes from uncultured Methanobacteriaceae archaeon, assembly GCA_964399835.1. Taxonomy (GTDB): domain Archaea; phylum Methanobacteriota; class Methanobacteria; order Methanobacteriales; family Methanobacteriaceae; genus Methanosphaera. The sequence continues at coordinate 8,982 of CAYNSJ010000003.1, forward strand.
ACTACATTGATGGTGAAGATATCTCTACACTGGAACGATATTCTTTCCTGTTCTACATTGGAGAAGATGGGAAGGAAGATAGGATGTCATGCCTGCCTAGTAAGTCTATCAAAAAGAAGAAGAGCTTCACCGGTGAAGAAATCCGGTCGCTTACCTATACTCCTGGCATCGAAGAGTATTTAAGACAGTGTGCTGGGATTGAAGTTGATTATACCGATGAGCTGGACCCTTTGCTTGATGAGATGTTTCTCAGGCTGACGGACCATAATCGCATTCATACTAACGTGAGGCAGAAGGATACACTGCTGAAAATGGTGGAGTTATCTGCTGCTATCAATAAAAGAACAGTTGTGAATGAATTGGATCTGCTGTTCGTCGAAGATCTGTTCATGCACACATGCGAATATTTCGAGCCTGAACAATTGACAAGGCATTCTTTCTGGGAGGTTCCAATAGCAGTTTCAGAAGTAGATGTACTTCTAAACATAGTCAAGACCCCTCGTGTTATTCGCAGGTTACCAGACACGCCATCGTTGGAGTTTATTCGCAGTAAGTTCGAGCGTTACGATATGTATGGCGAAGGTTCAGTGCACTGGGACAGGCTCGCTAAGAACATTGTTTATGACCTGGAGTCACAGTTCAATATGTCTTATGATGAAGCTCAGTCCAGGTTTGACCTGTTCGTTTCCAAGAACGGGGGTCGGCCAGCACCATCGCAACCGCTGGTGGAGTTCTCGGTCGATACTGCAACCACACCAATGGTGGAGATTATAGATGCAGTTAGTAAGAAGGACCGCACCATCCCGTTCCAGACCATGCCTACCGACGAATCTCTCATGGGTATTACTATTTACCTTACCGACCAGTTTACCAACTCAAAGAAAATTACCAATGAGGAATTGGATACTGCTTGTGTAGTATTCGATTGGTCTCAGGACCTGATAAAATCAATACTTGATGACTTCGTGCGGCGTAATTTTATTACGAATACAGGAGATGGATATAGGTGGAAACTATGAATGCTGGTATCTAAGGATACCAGTTTAATGATATACTGGTATATTTTTACTTGCCGTTGCAGCGGGGTGTTCCCATTCCAGATGCTGTTCCGCATGTCAGTATGTCGTCGTCGCCATCGCCGGTTTTGTCGATGTACCCACTTGCTTTTGCGAATCCGTCGCCTCGCCCACCGATGCGTTTTCTGTATACGTCGTTTTCGTATCCAACCCCAGCAGCATCGCCTTTTCCGTTTCCTGTTCCCTTGAAGTGGTGTGAATGTCTTTCATCATGTGCGCGTTCAACCAACATGAGGCCCTGGCCGGGTGCACTACCGTGCCCATAACCATAGCACGTTTTTCTATCGGTGCTGCCTCTTCCTCCGCTGGTGCCTCTTCCTCTTCCGGTGTCGGCCATTATGTGCAGGTCTTGTCGTCCTTCTATTGGCATATTATTCTCCCTTTGCTTTAATGTTCCCACATCCTCGTGCATTTCCACCCATCTCAGCGGGAGAGTTGTTGTCTCCCCATCCATCGTATTGATTGTATGTTATTGTGCCTACACCGTTACCGGCACCACATCCATGCCCTGCTGTGTGCGTTCCTCTCGCACATGCTTTGCCTTTTCCCCATCCGCATGTTTGAATTATTCCGTCTTCATATCCCATTGTTACCTCCTTTGCGTGCAATTATTCGCCGGTTTTGTTATCGTTGCCAGCACCACTGCACCAGCCGCCTGTGTTGAAACCGAATTCGTATTCGCCCATGCCCTCACAATAACATGTGCCTTTGCCTTCTGCGTCTCCATTGCCGAATCCGTAATGGTTTTCATCAGGTACCGTAATTACATATCCGGGGTGTATGCCATCTCCCACCCCTCGGTTCATTGCGTTGCCTGCTCGAATAACATCTGAGTTGCTGTTTTCCCATACCCCACTTGCGGATACGGTGGTGTTGTCTGGTTCGGTCATGTGCTGTCACTCTTTGCCACTTTTATTATGTACTCCTACACCGTTTGCAGAGCCTCCGGCATACCCAAAGTTAAATCTGTATCCGTGTCCATTGTTGTTCCTGTAGTCACCTGAGGTTCCCTGCGATGAATTGTTACCCATACCCGATGCGGTTCCGTGACCACGACCATCTTTTCCAGCTGTTCCATCTCCTGTGTGAAGGTGTCCACTTCCTAGTCCTGTCCAGTATTCTGTGCCAACACCTGAGAATACGTGACCTTCTCCGGGTGGTGATGGGATGGCAATCAAGCCTCCCATATCGTTACAGATTCTATTGATTTCTTTGCTGTTTCGGTGATGGGTATTATTTCTACAGCTTCTGTCAGGATCACTGAGCTTACAGGGCAAGGGAACTTGCAGTTTTCTGGCTTCTTTGTGCCTTCCATTGCAAGCTGGGATAAAGACGCTGCGCCATCCCAGTACCATATCCGGCGGGCGTTCAGGAGTTCTACTTCCTTTCCTTCTCTGTGTTTTAAGTATCCAGCGAATACTCCGGCAGAGTATGTCCTTACCATTACGTATGGTAGTGTTGATGCGTCTGGCAGTTTCTGGTATTCGACTCCGTTCAGTGAAATAAATTCTGGTGTTTCGTCCATTGTATCGTTTCTCCGATGTGTGTTTAGTCTCTTTTCAAATAAAGATGCAGGCAATTTGCCTGCTTAAATCTCGATTGATTTCAGTGCAATGCGTACCATGGTGTTGTATGCACCGATGTCCACTTTGTAGTGTTCTCTGGCTTTTGCCTTCACCTCGTCGTCTGCGTTGAGGGTTTTTAACCTCTCGATGGTAGCAGCTGCAGTTTCCATTATCCACTTGTTCTGTGTTTCAGCATCTACCTCAAAGATCGCTTCTGGGCGGATAGATGACTTGGTGTGCCCTTCCGGAGTCTGGTATGTGCTCGGCTTGCCTATGATAGCTACAAAGGCCGGTACTTCTGCTTCTACCAGGAACTGTGCTGCAGCTGGCTGGTACTGTCCAGCATATACATGCATTGTACCAGTTGGGTCAGCAATGCGTCCTCTCCAGTATTCAGAGTCCTTGCCGATGTCCTCGGCCTCCAGGAGAGTTGCTACCATGAATATTCTGTTGACCTTCTCACCGGTTGGAGTGATTGCATAGGTAGGTGAATACTGGTCGTCACCGTCTTTGAATGAGAGGGAGGTTTCTCCCAGCTCATGTGCGAATACTCTCTTAGCGATACTACGTGTGTAATTTCCTACCATTTAAGCCACCTCTTTTGTTTCTGCAATAAGTTCAGCAATCTTTTCAACATCTACACTAAACTGTTTTTCGATACTGTCAGCCAACAGGTACCTGTCCACGCAGGAACCCTTGACCTCGTAGTATCTGCCAGTGAGCATTTTCTTCATTTCTTCAAGTACTACTCCCTGGTCCAACGCATCCGCTGCCATTGCGATAGCAGTGTCGAGTTTGATACCGGTGATTTCTTCTGTTAGTTCACGGCTCAGTAGTACGTCCTGGGCAACCTTGCCATTGTCTACGACAAGTTTCAAGCGTAGGTCGTACTTGCCTTCGACTCTTCCGTGTTCAGAGCATGAGCCTTTGGACATTGCACGGTTGCATGTTGGGCAACGCTTGATAAGTCCAGAACCCTGCTGGATATCAACCACTGCACCCGTAAGCTCTACTATAGTTGAGCCTACTTCGATGTTTTCGTCTGGTAACAGTTCAACGGTTGTCTTCTTGTTGAAGTTCAATTCCATCTTACCGTTCCACTGCTTTGACACCACAGACTTGAAGAGGTACACTTTGCCTTCTTCCATCTCAGGAGCGTTTGCAGAAGTCCAGGACATGAATTTGATAGTTCCTGTTTCGTCACCAAGCAGGCCAACCTGTGAAATAGATTCATGGTTGTTATCCCAGAGCTGTGCAACCTTTGCTTTCAAGTTGTACCACTTGCCGTCTTCGGTTACATCTGATATCTTCTGGATCTTAGGGTCCTGAGTTGATGCGTAGAACTGGCCCTGCTTCATTCCATTTTCTTTGATGAAGTAGTTGATTACCGTTCTCTTTGCTTCGTCTGCAGGCACCTTGAACTTTAAGGTCAGTTTATCAAGTCTGTCTTCAACTGCTTTTGTGTCCAGTTCGATACCCTGGTTCTGGAACATGTTCATAATCTCTGCAATCATTTCTGCTTTTGTTTGAGACATTTCTAATCACCTTTTATAAATTGGAGAAGTGCCAGTGGAGGAGGATGCCACTGGCTATGGATTTAGTTTTGATCATCGTCGTTACTGTTCAACCCTCTTTACCTTGCGGTAATGGATGTTCTTACCGTAGTAATCGGTTTGGAATCCATGACCCTTTGAGGAAGAGACGTATCTTGAAAGGATCAGTTTGGTTGAATCGTCCATTTGACCGTGGACCGATAGGAAGTCTGCCACCATCTGAGCAAAGTATTCTCTGTCGATGTGGATTTCTTCTGTGACAACCCACCCTGCGTCAAGTTTGACACCGTTTGCAGGTTTCTGGGTAGACTCGTTTACAGGTTTACCGGTCTTCTCAGCTTTCTTCTCGGCTTCGATCTCGTCTGCTATTTGCCTTATAGCAGCTTCCATTGGTATTTCCTGTTCAAGCACTACATCGAGTACTTTGCTTTGTTGTTTGTCTGACATCTGTGCATATAGGTCCTGTAGTTCAGTTGGTAGTTCTTTGAAGGACATAGTTCATTCCTCTTTACAATTTTATATTTGTACTCTTAAAGAATACAATTAACTCCTTTTTGCAGGTTTTCTGATCCTTGATTCTTACGGCAGGCGAAGCCCGAAGCCCGCAGGGTGCCGGAAGATTCAAGTGAGAAGAACAACCTGCACCGTCGTTTTACAGTTCACTTTCGAAGATTGCACCTAGTAGCGTAGCTGCAATACCGTGAAAGGTAATCTGTCCGACAACATTGGTTTCCGTGCGTGTCCACTTGAACCGAGATCCAAGCCTATAAGCAAGACATTCCCACACGGTTCCGTTGGTGTTGTCCAAGTAGTGAGTAGTGTTTGTCTTCATAGCGTCAGCTCTCCGTTGCGTAGCAGTTTGAAGTATTTTTCAATCAGCTTATCCGTTTCTCCCAGCACCATTCTGAAATCTCGTGTTGTATAGTACGGGTTCAGCTTGTGCAGTTCATGCATCGCTGCTATTCGTTTCGAGACCTCTTCTGGAGTAGGCCGTGATAAAGTTTCAATTAATATCTTCATACACACACGCTTCCTGCTGATACGACTCGATTGTATTTAAGTCAGTCGTTGCATTGCTGGCAGGTGTCATATTTCCAGAATAGTTCTCTGTAGTAGTCGTCTTTCAGGTCCCATGGACTATATGGGTCCAGTTCTTTTCCGCACTGAGCACAGTAGTATTTTCCGTTTCTTTTTGGCATTTGTATCAGCTCCGGAAAATTAAATGCCGTAGACATTGGTATACGGCTTGTCAGCTGCTTTGATCCTGCGAACAGTGTATCCGGTCCCAGATGCATAATCGCCATTGAATACTGCGATGGCTTCCATGCAATCAGCGACCATGTCATCGTTCCTGCGAAGGAACGCCATCTTTGATGGATATGATGAAGCGATGAAGATCTGGTGAGCATGTGTGAGCAAATTGCGGTAATTGCCCTGCTCGATGATGCTCCACCTGCATTCCTGGCCCATGAATGGGAGATATGCATCGAACTTGATGCCATGCTTTGTGCAGATGATTGCAGCCCACTGGTCCGGACCCTGTGCCATCCCAGTGAGAATGACAAGGTCATTGCCATGGGTATTTTTGAGATTGAGAATGTGCCTCTCCATGCGTGCCTTTATTTCGTCCATCGGTGCGCCTGCCAGCTTGTGTGGCCGGTTGCCAGTGATCATTACTCTGTATTCAGACATTTGTAACTTCTCCTGTACTTACTAAGAAATACAAAAATCCCCTTTCCCATGCAGGCAGTCTCTTGAACCTATCGCCGCTGCGATACCCGCCTCAGCGGGCTTGGGTTCAAGTTGGGCTGCATGCATGGGGTACGTCTACAGGTTGTTTTGTGAGGTCCGAATATTCGCTGTTGGTAACGATGTAGTCGATGATGTTGTTGATTCGTGACATGAGTTCCAGGACAGCCATTGCAATATTATCGGATTTCAGATATGAAATGATATATTGCTTTGTGTAGGCTGTTGTCCTATGCACTTCTTTACCGGTTATATATGCAAGGACGTTGCTGCAGAACTGTGCAATGATCTCCTGGTCTACCTGTTGGCCTCCTTTCAGGCCCTTACCGCCTTTCTGTTTGAGCAGGTGATCATCCACTGCATGACTGAGTTCGTGATAGAATGTCATTTCCTCCGGAGTACATATTTGGATCACACGGTTGCATGAGCTATAGTATCCATATTCACCCTGGCTGGTTGTTCCAGCTCTGACTGTTATTCCCAGTTTGTCAGCAACTGTGATGAAGTTGAATTTTCTGACAACTTCTATCCGTGGATCCTGGGAAGCCGTTGGTAGATCTTCGCCGTCTGTTTGGCTTACTTCAAACACTGGTGTTGTTTTGAAACCTTTGAGGAACTTCTTTTCCTCTCCTGTTTTCTTGTCAGTAGATTTGGCAATCAGTGGATTGAAGATAAAGGCATGAGCATGCTCTCCTTTCTTCACGCATCTGTTCGCGGTTAGCCACTGTTTGAAACCACGGTAATCTATTTTTTCGATGGCTTCCATCACACTTTCTTCCGGATGTTCTGTTAGGTATGCTGCCAGGCACATCATCTGATTGCCGAAGCTCCAGGTGTTGAGAGGTTTATCCGATTTGAATTTCTGGAAATATGTTTTCGTTATCACTTCTCCTGGGTCTTGTTTCACAAGCATGTCCAGGACTTTCTGAGTCAAGTCTTCGACTCGGCGTTCTGTTTGTTCGTTCAAATCACACACGCTCCTGTACTGGTTTTATTCTTCTATTTTAATTTTTAGTATGTATCCCATGAGTTCTAGTATCGAGTCTTCCAAACTGTAATAGTCGCTACCGTATACGTTTGCGGCATCGGGATTATCTGATTTTTCATTATTTGGAATGACTATACCTTTGTCTTCGAGTAATCCTTCTATTTCATCAATAACTGCCAATGCGAATTCAACTGCAGTGTCTTTGTCGATGGAACATGTGGTTGGCAGTTCTTCGACATTGTCGTAGCAGAGTAAGATCTCTTGGCAGTCTAGGCAGACTATAGCCACGTCAGCTGGGTTTTCGTTTTCAGGTCCGTGGGTCACTATGTCTATATGGTGACCATAGTGTTGGATAAGGTCTTTAAATGAATATACTGACATTGTTATTCCTCCATAGTTGGTTTAATGTTGGTAAGTTCAGAGATTATCTTATCTCTGATTCTCATCAGCATGCATCCCAGGACATTCATACCTTTACCGTTGTACATTCCCCAGAATGTATCGTTCCAGGTATTTCCTTCGACCAGTTTCATGCCTGCGGTTGCGATGAGTTTCTGTCTCATTAGTGGATCATTAAATTTCACAGTAAGTGCTTTTTCCATTACACCTATCTTTTTAATATTCCAGTCTTTCGTGAGTTTTACCCGCCTGCCCATCATTTTAGATGATATGGGGTTAGCTGCGGCGATACATCGGCGGGTACCAGGAGAATCTGATTTCATGGCCTGGAAATAATTTTCCACTGACCTGTAGGTTTCTCCATCAATAACCAGTTGGATCTCGTACATATTCGATAGGAAATCGTATTTTCCTCTGAATTCATCAATTACTTGCATGGTTTAATCCTCCATAAAAAAGTTAAAAGGAATATACCGTAAACCTGTCATCCAGTATACTGGAGATCGCGGGTTTTACTATATCCCAGGAAAGTCCACCGTTACCGCAGCCGGGCCTTGACATCGAAACCTTTGCATCTTTTGGCACATGTGCGGCGATGAGCTTGGCTGATTTAATGATCAGGTCCAGGTCAGATGGATCCCGATAATCGTGCTTGGTTGGGAAACTTACATAGTAACGATCTTTGGCTACACGCACAGCACATGGGGTGTTGCCACGGCGCAGGACATGCTGGCCGAACCAGTGGGGCACGTGTGGGTGTTTATTCTTTGCCTGCAGAGCGATGCCTGCACCCATGACAAGATCCCCGTTAGATTTGACGATACCGTTCGTAGTAACACAGTAGTGAGTAGCAGATGCTTTCCACATTGAACCTTTGGCTTCCTTCATAGTAATTCTCCTGTACTTCACAAGAAATACAAAAAAATCCTTTTCGCATGTCGGTAGCCTCTTAAACCTATCGCCGCTGCGATATCCGCTTTAGCGGGCTTGGGTTTAAGTTGGGCTGCAGACATGCGCCGTTGTAGCATCGTATAAATATGTGAACAGAGATAGTTCTAATTATGTCAGATAGAAATGATGATGATTTGTTCCAGGAAGATAACTGGCCGTGGTGGGCTTGGATCGTCATTGCTTTGTTTATGATTCGCCATTCCCTGTGGTGGTTTTAAAGTAGGTGCAGCTATCGAGTAAAAATCACATGCTTATTTTTTAGTTTTGCTGCACCCAATGGCAGTGGTGGGAATTGAACCCACCCAGGAAATTGCTTTCCTCGGAACCTTGCGTTCCTATCCATCCCAGTTGGCAACACTGCCTGCTGTCTTTCCAGCTGTCAACTTTCATCCGAGATGGGTACTCCGTACCCAAAGCCTCAGAAGGGATTCGAACCCCTGACCCTACGGTTACAGGCCGCATATTCTAACCACTGAACTACTGAGGCAATTTGAGGGGATCCAGGCCATACTCCTGTATGTTTTATATACCGGCCTGGGCGGTATTGTCTCTCCAATTGTCAAGCCTTTTTAGTGATCTATCGGCTTTCACGACACCTTTCTATTTCGGACAGGCCCATGAAGGTGTTATTGAGATTTCCTGTCCCGCACTCTGTACTGTGCGCCCAACGGCGATGCCTGGTGAATTGCCATCGGTGAGATTTGAACTCACCCTATACCGTGCCAACGGGAACTGGAATCGAACCAGTACTTATAACGCCAGTGATGGCAAGGTGTTTGGCTCAATGTATGAGTCATTTTAGGTATATTGGACATGTTTGTACCTTTGTATCTGCTTTGTTGATTTTGCCTGCACTGATTAATTCTATGGTTTCGTTGTCGGTGATGTTCAGTGTTGCAATGATCGCATTATCTGACACTTCTATATTGTCCACTTCGCCTACTTCTCGGCCTTCGTGGTATACTTTTGCTTTGTTTTTACCTGGGTTTGCCAGGCTTTCACGATCAACATCGCGCATGATTATTACTTTTGTTTCCATGGTCCTCCATGTGTAGTTTAGCCCGCCATCAGATCAAGCGGGCTTTGTTTCACTTTATTTCCGAGCATCGTTTTTCGCGTTAGTTAAAAGGAAAAGTAAGTGACTACATGTCAATTATTTTTATATACTTTAGATATCATCTCCTACTTGGCAGTTGTATATAGGTTGGGATTACAAAGCGGGTTTTCGCTTTCCCTGTTTGTGGATTTGAACCACGGCCAATGTGATTGTCGGCAACAATTGCATTGGTTAAACAGGGACGGTGTAAAAGGGGGGAAATCCCCTTATCTTATACCCTCTTCATCCAGTATTTTTCGGATTGTCAAAGCACTTGATCGTGTATCTGCTGCTATTGAGCGCAGCGATTTTCCCATATTCCGCTGTTTTATGATTTCCTGTCTTTTTTCAGGGGTAACTTTTTTCCAGTTTTTAACAGCTCTTTTGTTGGATTCTTCCTGGGCTTTGAGAAGCCTGTCATATTCAATTTGTGTGAGCCGTAGCCCATTAGAAGATACACCCCTTGCGGTTGCGATGGTCTTTGTCTCAATAGTGGTACTCATGGTTCAACCTCTATTAAATGGGGTGTCCATCCCACTCTGTGTCGCCGGGGGCATTCTGGACATTGTAAAATTCCAGAGTCTTCTTTGCGGGACGTATCGATTATTAAAATTGCTCCGCATTGACATCTACGTTTAAACGATCTGCTCATATTCACACACGCCTGACATTGTAAGGTTCCTATCCTATATATTATTTTCTCAGTGCTCTCATAGTCTGTACGGTTGTTTGCCTTTTGACTATTTTTCCTGTTCTGATTGTTGTCAATCTACTCCACTTTGGATTGTTTACAATATTTGTTCTTGATGTTATTTCGTCACTTCCTGTGTTACTGTGTAATGTGGACCTTCTATATCTTCAATAACCTGTTGTGCAAGCCTGTATCCGTCACCCCATTTGTAATGAGAGCTTTCAGATGATAGCATTACTTGGTCTTTGAAAACATGTTTGAATACAAGCAGGATTGCAGTTACTACTTCATTGTATGGCCTGTTATGCGTGTTGCAACTGTCTTTCCACTTGTATATTGATTTCAGTCCGGCTATTGCCTGCAGCCTGTCTATTCTAAGGGTTTCGCATGCATCTTCCCCGTATCCGTTTAGTGATATGTAGTCTTGGTCGATCTCTGATTCTCCGGCACCTTCCCAGTCTGCTGTTGGTATGGTGGTTACACGGAGTAGGTGTTCTACATATTCAGTGAATTTCTTGAACTTTTCTTTGTCAAGGTCGTTGTGGTCATATTTTATTTCCCAGTAATGGCGTGTTGTCATGGTATCTTTTGTTTTCTCCATTTGATGGTTTTTTGGTTACCTCTATTTCTGGCAGTTTGCCTTCTTTCCACTCCGTCCAGTATGAGTCAGAGTTGCCATTGTCGTACAGTTCATCCCATTGATCCGGGGAATATCTTCTATGCAGGCATTCATCTGAGCAGTAGTACTCTTCGCCGCCGTTGATTACGTATCCTGACCTCATTTTCTTTTTACATACTGTGCATATCCGATATTCTTCGTCGTTTTCTGTTATGGCTTCGTCAGTATCACTATGAATTGGGTCGTAGTATTTTCCTACGCCGATTGATAGGTTTATGTCTATTTCAAGTTCATGGGTTGATATAAGGTAGTCATCATCGTTTCCTACGTCAATATACTCGTCTCTAGCGGCTTGTATTCCCTTGTTTATACTAAACCCATGTCCTTTCATCCACTGTCTTTCAAGGGCTTCTATGTAGCTCAGATCCGTGGATAGGACGGGGGGGTATGGCACTCCACCCGTTGTGTACTGGAATGAATATATTGTAATGGCTTGCATTTATGTCCACCCCGTTGATTCCCATAGTATTGATTCTTCAAACGTCAGTTCGTCTGCCTGATCTGCTCGGTCTATTAATTCCTCAGCTTCGTCTCCCTGGAAAAACCATGTCTTACCATCAGGATACACCACCGCAACCGTGGGGAGTTTGAAGTTTATTTCTATTGTTACTCCCGAATTTTTCAGGTTCTGTACTTGTTCAATGATATCTTCTATTTCTACCATGTTTATTCTCCTTAGTAGTGACAGTCAAGGTATACGGCATATTTTGTGCCGATGAATTCTGGAGAGCACTGCTCTTCGTCAATATCGGTGAATGTTATGATACTCATAAACACAATGGGTTCTTCTCCGTCGCATTCACCTTCATGTTCCTGCAATTCATTGTTGTATAGTTCTTCGGTCACTGGCCTGGTTTCAGAGTGCATTATTTCAAAAGAATCATAGGCAGATGATGTGTATCTGCCACCGCCTAAGAAACAGTTGGCAAGCAGGTAGTTTTCTACTCTGTCTTCAAGTTCCTTGATAGTTTCATTTTCTTTTGGCTTTATAGTTGCTATACAGGTTACGTGTGACATTTCATACCTCCAGTTTGCGTTCTTTTCTTTCTGCTTCTGCAGCTTCAATTTCGTGTTCTTCTCTACAATATGGGCATACTTCTCCAGGGCAGCTTACCAGGATCCTTGAGTAGTTTGTCATGTTGGTATCCACTCTTCTGTTCCATGATCGTAAGTTTCGATACTGGTGCAGCCGTATGCTCTTCCGAGTAAATCCAATGGGTCAAACGGATCATCGTCTTTGCTTATGATTCCCATGAAATACACATTGTCGTCGCCATCTAATAGTCTGAATGGTATTGGCATCATTGACGGGTATTCTGAAATTTGTTCGGAGATTGGCACGTCGGATGTGCCCATCTCTGATTGTTCCAGTGGTCCGTTGATCAGGTCCATTAAAATGATCCACATTATGCAGCCACCTCATCGTATTGTGCAACATTGGTTGGAATTGGTGGTTCCTGGTATTCTCTTGCAATCATCTGCAGGTGGTTTTCATACACCTTGTTTGCTGAGAACATAGTAACAGTTGTTCCTTTTTTGTTGTTCATTACAGTTATGTATAAGAATTCATGCCCAAGTTCTTTTTTTTCGAGCATTTCGGAAACGTCGTTTGGGTAATAACTTATACTCAGGCTTGTGTCCTTTTGCTGTGCGTGAATTGCCAGCATGTTCATAAAGTTGAATCCATCGCTGAAATGAAGGTGGAATATGTGCGATTGGTCTCGAATACCAATGTAATCGAGTTCGGTCATTTCATAGGAAATGATTGTTCCCGTTTTGTGTCGGTGTTCAATGTTGCGGAACACTACCATTTTGCCATCTTTTACATATAACCTGATATATCCGCTGTTGTTTTTGTCCTTCATCCAATCGCTTACAAATTTTTTCAGCGGTACTTTTTCAATTAGATTACTGTACATTGTAGTAGTCATGGTTCCATCTCGTTTATTCTATAGCATCTTCATTTTTGTCAATTGATACAGTGTTGTAGTACCTATACCACGTTTCAACCGGAAGTGCTTGTAGATCACAAAGGAAAGAATACTGTTGGTTTTCACATTTGCGTAGTCTTTCAAGTGAAGCATTTGGGTTGTTAGTTAGTGATATTGGGTGCCAATATCCTGCACCTTCTATTTGTGCTATGATAAAAAATTTGAATTTTTTATCACTTATATACAGTTTTTCAATGTATTGTTCGCAATCAATTCCTAAGTAGTTCCATTTTAGTATTGTTTGGTGAAGTATCACTTTTTCACCCAGTTTATTCGATGTTGAGTGAACCGAGTACCTGTTCGAGTTTTTCGATGCAGTTACCACAAATGTCTTTTTGTTCTCCGTTAACTTCTATCAATACCAATCGTAGGCACCTGGTATTTCCGCATGCATCACATTCGTGGATGTTTGGGGAATCATCATCGATGTCTTCTCGTATTTGAATAAAATACTCCATGCATTCCAACATCTTTTCGTGGTCCACATGGTCTTTTTCCTTTGGACCATGGCATAATCTGCAGTCCGGGCATGGTCTGCACATTATGTCATAGACATTGTCGCATACATCGATACAGCTTTTGTTCATGGTGTTTCCCCCGTAGCGATTATGGTGGTTTGTTTCGTGGCTGTTTTTTGGTGTGGTCGGTGTGCGCTTAACTGGATTACAAAATTGTCCCAGGGGTTCCAGCTTGAAGCACAGGCAACTTCCCAGTTGTCCTTTCTCATGTTTCTGGCGAACTTGTTTCTTGTTCGCATGTTCTCTTTGATCAGTTGTTCCTGGGTTTCGATTGGTTCTTTTCCTGAAATTACCCATGCTATGTCAATGAATTCGAATTGTTCAAGATAGGTATCTGCGTATACGGTGCTTACTTTTGAGCTGACTTTGTTCGGATCAATTGCACCGGCTTTTATCATCTCTTTGATCCATTCGTCTTTAGTTGTCATGGTGTTTCTTCCTGAACAGGTGGAAATTTGAGGTAGAGGCATTTCACGATTTGTTCGTACCTGTCACAGCTTGGCATGCAGGTGGAATCCTCGTCTTCTGGACATGCATTGCATTCTTCGAAGCGGCTGCAGTTTCTACACATTGTATCGATCACAGCTTCTGCTATGTCATATTCACTGTAGCATTCTTTGTAGCCTTTACTGCACATCATGGTTTTACCTCTTGCCTGTCTACTTTCAGGTATTTGCTTGCACATTCGCATAGTCTGCGATGCTCGGCTTCGGTGTCGCCTTCTGGCTGGTCTTGGCATGATTCTACATGTGGGCAGGAACAACACAGCATTTGGAATACTATGTCGCAGACATCTGTACAGTCGCAGGAATATTGGCTCATGGTTCTACCTCCACAATAAATTCTTCAAGGGTTTTCCCTTCATACTCGCATTCCGGACAGTCGAAACCAACGGTTTCATTATCTCTAAATTCAGAATGAGACATCTCTGGGGAACCCCAGGTGTTGATAATCCAGTGGTAGGTGTGGTATTCTTTGACAAATGCTTTGACGTTGTTTATTTGTTTTTTACACATTGGGCAAATGAATTTATATTGTTTTTCTTCCGCGATGAATTCGTCACGCAAATGTTTTTTGCTACCACATACTGGGCATTGGAATGCTATTGTATCGGAATCTTCTATTCCCGAATCTTCTGTATCTGATATATCCCATTTGCCAGATTTGTCCAACGTAACGGGGTATTTGTGTGTTTCCTGGACAACATCTAGTACATGGTCAAGAATTGTTCCACAGTCAGGGCATTTTATAATATTCACAGTATCACCCCTGCGGTTGCGGTGGTGTCTTGCACTGGTTGCAATACATGCACATTGATCAGTTCACCTGATTTATTAAATAGGTAGTCGTTGGCATCACACATGTCTTTGACATATTCCTCGCTGGTGCAGTGCCTATATTGCAGCTCCAGCATTCTGTAGATCCATTTTGCGAAATCTCTAAGTAATTCGCTGATATCCTTTTCTGCTGTGGTTACTTGCCTGTATGGGTCGTGGTCCAGGAACACATCTACGTCCATGCAGTATTCGTGGTAATAGTGTCCACGGTGCTTGGTTTTTGCACATAGCTTATAAAAGTAGTTCTTTTGAACATCCTGCAGCCCTTTAGCTATGCGTATAAGTTCTTTGTCACTGTCCCCGCATGCTTCTATGATGGCTTTGACACTGCCTGATCTATAGCTGTAGTTGCATTCATAGCATGCACCATCTCCCTGTGACCAGAAACCTGAGAAAAAAATGCTCGGTTTATCTCGTTTATAGCCTCCCATGGTAGTGATCTGATATGTGTCAATGTCGATGCCCATGAGCTTGCCCATTTCTATAGCATCATCGAATACCACTTCATAATCCCAGTCTCCTGTGGTGAGTTCAGAGATCGCTGCTTGTTTGGCATTTTCATCGAGTTCTTCGAATCTGTATGCTTCTACACACACTTTTTGCATGGTATCATCTCACAAGGGTAGTGATCTCAAAGTCTTCGAATTGTTGATATTTGCATATCATTTCATGTAGTTCTGCAAAATCTACTTTGAACTGTTTTTTTGTAGTGGTTTCTTCGAATGCTGGTTTTCCAGTGTTCAGGTCTATCAGTCTTGCAATGTTTTGGTGGTCACACGATAGCATGAACAAGTCACCAGTTGTCTTGAATTTCAATACTGAACCTGATCCCAGATGACTGCCTTTTGAATTTGGAATGAACACATTTTCTTCATAGTCTGACAATTTTGCAAGTTTCCGCATGTAGTGTCTTGTCATTGGCACTGACAGATCCATTGGGGATGTGTATTTCCATTCTGGCAATTCCAGCAGTCTGTATTCACTGTATTGTGCTGATTTCATTAGCGTGTACTGAGCACCGTTGATAAAGAAAGTATCTCCAGGTTCATACACATTGTCTTTACCGCTTACATAATCACTTAATTCGATGTTAACCATCTTCGACACCTCTTAACTAAAAGTACTCATAATTTCTGAGAGAGGTAGCCATAATTGCTGTCGGCGATAGCCGCTGCATTTATGAGCTACCGAGCGATTTCAATGTCTGTACCTGTTCTCTGTTAGATTCGGGAAGAACCATTTGGCAAGTTCATAGTTTGCCTTTGAACCGTGGTTTGCTACCCACGTTGGTGAGCCAATTCCGTAATATACTGCAAGATCTCCATCGTATCCGCGGAGGTATCCTGCTCCACCCACCAGCACATAGGTGAGCTTGGTGTGTATCAGTAGGCCACTGTCATCCTGCTGTGTGTTTACGCTGATTGAATCGTGGTTCACCAGTGCTCTCCCATCTTCCAGTATTTCTGAATAGTATGGTTTTTGATCTGTCATGCGTCCAACCTCACTTGCGATACTACCATTCTGCTCACTTTTGATAGTTCGTTGAATTCTCTTGCATCTTCAAGAGTATTCAAATATTTTTTTAGATAGTGATTATACAGTGCATCCTGTGTAGGATTGCTGCTTTTTTTAAAGATGATTCTGTTTGCAACTGCGTGAATTTTGTTGGTGACATTTTTAATTTCGTGATCAATGTCCCATACCCACACTTTTGGTACGTCAGAGTTTGTTACCCATGGGTCAAGGCATTCAATTGATGGGGAATAGCAAGGGTATTGTCCAGATGTACCAAGTGAAGCCTGTCCTGGACAACATGGGCTGCACAGTGCACTGAATTGGACGTATGGAGATCTTGTGATAGTATATGTGCCACCTGCCCAGTCATTCCATATTGCACTGTATTCTACGTCAGTGTCGTAGTCATATTTGCCATCGGCTGCCTTTTTATAGCCGTAAAATCTTGTATGGCATTCCCAGTCGTCTATTTCTTCGTCTGGGTGTTCTTCACAGTATTGTTCCAGATCCGGGTCTATTCCGTGGTTCCACATACTGTCTGCGATTTCCCCAACATCTGTGTCGTTTCCAACACCTGCTATCGGATCTGCAGTGTCCACATATTTCCCATAGTGAAATTTACATGCTCCGGGGGGATTAGTTTTGAGAAGTTTGATAGTTGCACTTACTGCTGTTATAGTTGACATCGTCTACACCACGCTCTTAAAATAGTGGAATTGTTAGTTCCACTGTTTAGTCAATCAATTTGTTTATTTCGTCTGTCCACCCTTTGTTCACAATGAGCAACATTCCGTAGCCTATCAGGTCTACGTAGTCGTTCATCCTGGGTTCGGTGGAATTTGCAATCCGGTTGATCTTGTCATCCATTCTTATTAGGATTTGTTCGGTTGAATTTGCTTTACTGCAAACTCTTGTTGGTTCCAGGGCACTGTCACCATAGTTTTTGTTCTTGGTTAACAGGAACTTTTTGATGGAGTCGCAAGCAGCTGCAATTTTCGCCTGGTTTGAAGCCAGTTTGACATCCGCGCTTGGGGATGGCTGTTTGTCACGCGCTGAGAACTTTGGATATGGCCTTTTCTCGTTTTGTTTAACCCCTGGCTTTTTTCCTTCAATTTCGTCTATTTTTGCGATCACCGCATCTATGAATTCCCCAAGCATGTTTTTATAGTCACATTCTGGGATTTCTCGGTGTACCTCCATTGCTCCATTCGCTAGTTCTTTCAACATTCCTACAGGTATTCCATTTAGATTGTTTATGTCCATTTCAATCATTTACTTGTCTCCGGGGATCTAAATATTCCAGTATACCATGAAACTGGAATTTATTTCTCACTTTCCACACTTTTGTGTAATGAGAACCACATAGCTTACACTTAAACCGTTCGGTTATTCCGAATTCTTCGTGTAATTTAAAAAATCCAAAGCAGTGCTTTGAATGTTTTAACATGAACATGGAGGGGTCGGTGTATACCGTAGCCTCCTGGCTCTTATCGTCTTTACACACAGCTATCACACGCTCTGGAGATACAGCACAATGCTATATCAGTTTGATGGTGTAGTTGTGACTGCATCGCCTCCCTGCGGTTGTGGTGGTTCTTCCTTGTGCCATCCGCAGAACTGGCACCATGTCCCGTTGACCGGGTGTTTCATACCGTATTGGCCTGGGCATTTATCCGGATCCGGTCTTTCTTTTAGTGTCCCGTACCAGTTTCCGTCTTTCATTGGCGGTTTTTCTATCCATTCCAGTATTGGTTGGTGGTCTGGGTAATGTTTCCGGATGTACCTAACGGCCATGTGGTTTTCCGGGGTTGCTACGCTTTTTGCGTATTCTTCAATTTCTTTATTTTCTTGCTCGACGATTTCCTTTTCCAGCTTTCTCCATTCGTCGGATCGGTCTGATCTGTCTATAAAGAGTTTTAATTCATAGTATGGTACCGGATAGATCAGTGTTTGCTTGTACCTGTCTATTCCACATTCGTCATGGTAGCAATGGTGGAAATGTGAGTACATGTCTTTCATCCATGCTATTGTTGCTGGGTGATCTGCAGGAAGTTTCGGGAATTCGTTGGATCCATATAGTTTATCTATCGGTTCGAGATCGGTATATCCGGTGCTGTTCAGGAGATATTGGGGCTTTGTGTGGATTGGAGAATTCCCGTTCTGTGTGTATATGCTTCTGACAAAGTATCTTGGATGACCAGGTGGTTCCATGGCACAACCTACTCCATGTGAACCCAGCCGGTATGAGGCTGGTAATTTATAATTGCTGAATATTTTTTCTTCACTCATAAGTAACACTTCCTACTACGTTCCCGTTGTGGTCACAAAGTGCGTTTGATTCAAATCCAGCATTGAAGTTGGTGGCAAGCCAGCTGAGGATCTCAGCTGTTTCAAAAAGTTCTCTGCCATTGAATGCATCGTTCACAGTGTTTATTACAATTGTGATTTTTTTCATGGTTGTTACTCCTTATTTTTTCAGAGTGAGTATTCCACCGGAGTTGATTTTGTACACATGACTTGTTTTATCTGAGTGATAAGTATACAAGTTAGTGCCGTGGATTTCAAATATTTTCAGGCTGCTGTCAAATGTGTATTCCTTGACAAAACGTGCTTTGAACTTGTTTTTGACATCATATAGCCTGAGAGTTCCATCTGCAGTCCTGATGTACATATAGTCCCGTTTTATCTCGATCTGCTTTCCACCTGGGAGGAGTGATTGGATGCCAACTGGTGTCCTGGCAGATGATATATCCACTATTTTGATGATCTTATCAGTTGCTACGTAGGCAACATTGTTTTTGCACGCAATGTCATTGATAGTGAAAGGGGATACCCATTTACCAGGAGATTTGTCGCCGTGGATAGTTACTGTTTTTCCCTTGAATGTTGCAGTATTCGCAGCAGCTGTTCCTACAAGCAGCAGCACCATCGCTACCGCTATGGCTATTACACACACGCTCTTTCTACTCATTTTAAATTCCTTCTGTTATTTCACTATGTATACATGATGTCTGAACTCTTCGTGGGTTACATATTCCCCATTGTTCGTCCACCAGTTGTCGTTCCATTTTCCGTCTGCATCTTCCAGTTCTGTATGACTGTAGATGGCTTCGCCTCTGCAGGTGGAGATGGAGGTGTTTATCAGTTCCGGGATCTTTTCACTTGGCATTAGTGATCCTCCGGTAACATGATCGTGTATTTTTCGTATTCATTCATTTCGATGAAGATCTGTTGTTTATGTCCATTTGGCAGCTCGATGTTTCCTGAATAGAATGTTTCTTTTGGATCCTTGAATCCATGAGATGCTTTTCTTACCATCTCGTTGGATTGATTGAGCAGGTCCAGTAGATTAGGGATGTTGATAGAACCGTCTTCTGTGAAGTATCCTTGCTGCATCAGATTTGTGGTAACATATTTGAAAATTCCTCTTTCCCATTCTGGATTGATCTGGGTGATGTCTACAAGTATACCGTCTGTAACTGCGTCTTCTGACAGATATATAGATATCACTGGCATGTCTTCTTCTAAAGTCATTGTTATACCTCCTAATTTCACTTGAAGAAAAAACAATCAAAAATATATGAGAGAGGCAGCCATAATTGCTGTCGGCGATAGCCGCTGCATTTATGAGCTGCCGAACGATATCGGTGTCACATTTGTTATGATTCGAGCGCATGGGTTAAGATATCGATTGTTGATTCAATACTTAATTCGGTCGATATTTGGTTCTGTATACCCCTTGCTCTACCTCGTGAAGTTTTGTTGATATTGATTAACCCTTCTATTTCAAATTCGTTTAGTACTGTCCTGAAACTCCGATCTGTGTAGGTTTCATGCCCGTATGCATCGCATAGTTTAGCATACTGTTGATATGCAGTTTTCGTGGTCGTAGTTTCGTCATTACTATACATGTTGTGCATGCATGCCAGAAGCATGAGTGTTTTTTGAGGAGGTAGGTTTGAAAGCAGGGTTGATATTGTTCCGTGCTGCAGTTCTTTTTCAGCAATTAGCACATCGTTTTCAGTAAGTGCTGTTTTTCCCGTTTTTTCTGCGATTTCAGCAGTTGTTTTTAGAAGTTCGATTGCAGATCTTGCGTCTCCTTTACATGCTGATAATCGTGTGGCGCACATTGTAATTGTTCCAATGTCCCATGTATTTGGTTTCAGTGCTTTTTCAGCTTTATTAATAAGGATATCTATTAGTTGTCCTGTGTTATATGGTGGTACTGTTATTCTCGTTGGTCTGAATGATGACAATTCTCTGGGATCTCTTTCTTTTTCAAATAGAAAATTGTTTGAAATGCCTACTACACATACGTTGAAATCAGTGAATCCGTTTTCTTTTACTCGTGATAGGTTATATAACAGGTTACTCGGCTTCATTTTATCAATTTCATCGAGTATTATTATAATAATCCCATTAGTTTCATTGATTTTTTTTATATAGTGGTGAAAGTACTGGCTTGTTGAATTTGCAATTTTCTGTGGTTTTATTGAGTGGTGCATGTTGTACTGAGCCACCAATTGCTGCAATATGCCCATTTCTGTTGGTTCTGAATTGCAATTTATATAATGAATAGTGAGATTTATGTTTCTTTTTTCAGCTTCTTTTTTCAGTTCATTTGCTGTTATTTTGATCATAGCTGTTTTTCCTGATCCAATTTCCCCGAACATCAACATGTTCGATGGGACAATGTTTTGGATAACATGGCTAAAATGATACTCCATTTTACTTATTTCGTTTTCACGGTGGAGTAAGTCATTGGACGATTCTGGTGCATTTCCAGTTTTCAAGATTTCGATGTTCTTAATGATTGGATTTTTCTGTTCAAAATTCATGATCACACGCTCGGTTATACACTGGTTGGAATCTATATATAGGTTTCCAATGTATCCATTGTTCCGCCTGTTTGTGTTTTTATCATTGGGATTCCTTTGTGTACACACACGTTTTTCCAATGTATTTTTATTTGCGGATTCTCTGTGAACACGCTGTTTTCGCGTTATTTTGCAGCATATTCGACCGTTTGTATTATATACGTTGAATACATATTAACAACGTGCATGGGTGTTTTGGTTTGGGAAATACACTGTGGGTGTTTTCCAGTTTTTTCCACACATGGGTACTGCAATTGATTTTACATTGGAAAAATGTGTGTATATAAATAAAGAATACAGCGGAAAAAATGCTCTATATATAGTCCTGGTCAGTCATCGCCATAATTTCGTTCAGCTCTACTAATCATGGTCTCCATCGCATCCAGGGCACTTTGTTCTCCTCCGTCCTCTTCCTCAATTTCGAGGATGATCTGGATGTCTTCTGCTTCACAGAATAGGTCATACAGCTTTTCTGCGTTTGGTCTTTCTATTCCGTCGGGCCCTAATGCTTGGTTGAGTAAAGCATATTTGATCACTTCAATGTCTTGGCAAGTGAGGTGTTTTTTCAAGGTATCACCTCGGCGGTTGCGATGGGCTCTGTCTCATTAGTTGCATTTTGTATCTCCAATGCTGGTCTTGCAAGTTTCGCTCCGCACCATGAACAGTTGGGGTATTGTTCAAAATATCCTTCACTTGCTTCGCCTATGAGGTGCAGTTGTTTTTGGCATACTACACACCTGGAGTCTATCAGCGGTGCGAAATCTAGTACATTGTATTTCTCTTTGAGGCTGAGGTGTTCTTCGTACTGTGCTTCCTCTTCTTTAATGTGCTCTATCAGTGCGCGTATGATCTTTGCCTTGGTGTTCCATGTCGTTTTAAGGTTTTTCTCATACCACTGGGTCGCACTTTTTAATGATGGTTCGTATGCAAGTGGCACAGTGGTGTTGTATGATTTCCATTTTGTCGTATATATCCTTGCACTTGCTCCTCTCATGCTATTGAATGCGAACTGGCCTACTATAGCTACAGTGAATTTGTTGCTTGGTCTGTCATTCTCTACTACCACTACATCCAGTGCTGCAAATGGTTTTCTAATGAGTTGTTCCTGCATTAGTGCGTTGTGAATTCCGTTTCCATACCCAGTACAATATGCTGCTGGTTCAATTTCTTCTACGTCGTAGTTCTGCCCGATCAGGTGGATGATTCGCTGAACTTCCTTGCGATAGTCCAGAAGCTGATTTCGTTCGTCAATAGTTGATTGTAGTCGTTCCTGGTGTATCTCACTCATCACTTGTTCTTCTTCTCTTTTCTTTTTATCCAATTCTTCTTGGAGGTCGTAATATTTGATGTATAATATTCTTGCTTCCTCCCTGTTTGTTTCCTCGATGTTTTTTTTTATTTCTCCAAGCTGTTCTAATCTGTCCGCGGCATGTTGGAAGCCGCTGGCTGTATATTCTATCTGCATACTACGCACCTCTTACACACTTTATTTGTTCAATAGGCTTGCTTCGTGTTTCCACGAGAAAATGAATACTGGCATCATGTTGATGTCTGCAAATGTTACATCTGTTAGCTGTCTTTCAAATGGCTGTTTTGATACTGAGTTGATTATTCGGATGTTTTTGATCTCTGTGAGGGAATCTCCTGCATACATTATTCCATCTGGTTCATTCATTTGGAGCATGTATTCGTGTACTTCGTGCAGTGGGATGTACCTTGTTGTATTTGGTTTTCTACCATCTTGCTCTTTTAGCCAGTTGACAGGCGACGAGCTGAATATTATCGTATGGCCTTCTATTCTCACTGTTTTAGCACCTCACGGTTCTTACTATACACATGAATTCTTTTACCATGTCTTCTACATCTTTTTCTGTCGGTTCATCAGAAAGCTCGGATATCATTTTGTTTATCTTTGAGTATAATATGTCCTGTGCTGTTCTGAGCTGTGCTTTTCTGCCAGCAATATACAGCCTTTCTGTGTATTTTAGGATCTCTAGGCTGTAGTCATGGCGTTTGATTATGTTGGTATCTTGCTGGGGAAATGCACCTAGTTCTTTCAATTGGTTTTGATCCATTTGTAATATCAGGAGTTCTGCTTTTCTCCCGTTTATTTTAATTAAGATGTCTGGGATACCGAAAATTGGATTGGGCGTATTTGATAGTTCAAATTCAATGATGTTGTCTATTGTGTTTACCATTCAAATTCCTCCAGGTCATCGTGGTAGGGTCCAGATTGGTCTATCACGATATAATCACAGTCCAATCTCCTGGCCTTTTCGAAGATCTCTACAAGAGCTTCTGAATACTCGGCTTCTTTGAGGTTTTCTATAAGCTGTGCGAATTCCTTTTCATCATCTGGTACCCAGATCCAGTATCCGTATTCATAAGCTCTGCATATTAGGAAAGGTGTATGGTGATGATCTGGTAATTCTTCGGCTAATTGGTTGTTGTCATTCAGTGTTATGTGTCCGGTTGTTACATCCAGGAATCTTCTGACATTATTATTTTTGTCATTACCTGTTCGGTAATCTTGTTTTTCGGGAATCCGGTATTCTTGCATATTTGTTCACTCTTTGATTGATTCTACTGCTTTCTGTGCTTGTTGTTCAGCTTCGTTCCATTTGTCACATATTTTTTGTACATTGGCAACTGCATTTGCAACTTTCATTCCAAATGTAATTCCTTTTCTTCGTTCAAACCAGTTCGGTGATGATATTTGTTTTGTGTGAGAAGGTACTGAAAGTAGTCCACTTTTTGGTTTCACATAGACTTTTCCATCAATGGTTGTTATATGTACTTCCCATTTTTGTGATGGTATTTTCCATATCTTGCTCATATCTGTTACTCCTCTGTTTTGTTCAACTCTTTGTGGTTGCAGCCTGCGCAAATATTGTAGGTTTTTCCATCTTCGCCTACATATTGATCCATCCAATCGCTGCATTTTGGGCATTCTGGTATTGGGATTATTTCTTTGGTTTCAGACATGTTGGGTCACTCCTTGCTGAACACTAGCCATCTGTCACAGGCATGGTCTTTGTCGTATATACCGTTGTGCCTGCAGGCATAGTCTTTGATATCGCGCATTGTACACTGATCAGCATACTGGCATTCCGGGATATCTGTTTCCAGGTCTATTCTGGTTTTGTTTCCGTTGTCGTCTTCTACTTCCCATATTGTAGAGTACGGATTGTCCTGTATGTAATCCAGGGTACTCATTACTGCTTCCAGTGGATCTTCTGCGTGTTCGCCATCAAGTGTAAATGTCACTTTGTACTGTGTTGATTTCTTTTCAGTCATTTGTTTATCTCCTTATTCCTTTTTGTAGGAGTTTAGTAAACGCTCTTCTTTTGCATCTACTGACCAGGTGATCCCTAAATCGTTGGTTACTTCGAATACCGTGGCTTCGTTCTCTGGATCCTGTAATGTGCCTAATGCCTGCAGTGCTGCATCCATTGCATTTTCTGCATCGTAAGTCATTGTCCAGGTTACTAAGTATTTTCGTGTCATGTTTTTGTCACCTCTGTGGTTTTATCTCCAATCTGGATTCGAGTATTTTCTTTATTTCATTTCTTATGATCTGTTCAGCGTGTAGTGGGTTATGTATAAACCACCCCATGTTATGAAAGAATGGGTTAAATTCTTCCTTTGAGACGGCCAGGAGTTCGCATAGGCGGTCGTGTAACTCGATCCTCCCTAATATTTTGTCTCCGGCTATCACGTCAGCGTAGAGCTTTATTGCATCGTTTAAATTGAGATTGGCGTATTTGTTTGTCATTCCTTTATCGTCTTCTTTCATGTTTGTGTCTCCGGTTGTCCTTCGTTCCAGGTCCTTTCAAGTTCTTCCCGCAGTAGTGCTCTCCTGACCCCTTCCGGCCAGGGTGTGCCTACTTTGGTCTTTTCGCTGTACCATACCTGAGCTAGTTCTATTGTCGGATTGCGTACAATATCTGTGCTGCCACATCCACAGCATATTGATACTATTTTTTTCAAACCGTGTTCATCCAGTTCATTTCCACTGTATGAGCATGCCTGAAATTCGTCCAGGTGTCCACATTCATGACACAGTGTCATGTTCCTGAATTTTTTTTTCAGGGCCTTTGCTGTTATATAAGGCATTTTTGATATCTTACACACACTCCTATTTGGCCTGTTATTCCTGGTAGATCTTTCTCAGCCATTCTTTTATGAGTTCTTCTTCGTCCCCTATCTTGGCTACATATTCCTCAATTTTTTGTCTGGTACCGATTTTGAGCAATTCCGGTAGTTTTTGAAGGTGGTATGCGTCCCACATGGTATGGATCCAGTCTGAGAACTCTTTATCAATTGGTACAAGTATATCTCTTGTATCGTGTTGTCCGACGGCGACCGATTCGAAGTATATGGAATCTTCTATACCCTCGATTGTGAACCAGTTTGGATAAAGGCTTATGTCTATTAATTCTTCAATGTCGCCTGCAACCAATTCATCTGCCAGTTGATCTATTTTACAGTCATGCCATTGCAGTGTTCTTTTTAAAGAGTCTACGTCCATGCTTTCTACATATCCTTCTGCACGCTCTTTTAAAAATTCATAAGTTGCTATGAATGGCTCTACTTCACTGAAACACACTGAAAAGTGTTTGTCGCTGTTATCATCAACTGTTATTTCTGCGAACACTATTGATTTGTTGATAGTGTCCCCTACCAATATTTTATATTCTGCCATGATTTGTTCCTCGACGATTTATTGATAACTAAAAAAAAACAATTTGTATTTTTGTCGTCCGAACACTTGTCCTTTGTAGGCGGTAGCCAAAAAGGACAAAGTTGTGAGGATCGACATGTCACTCAGTTATATCGAGTTCTTTCATTTTGTCCTTCATCCAGCTTTCTACCCCAGCCAGTACGTTTATTTGTGTTTTTATAGCTGTTTCCTGGGCTTCTGTGAAGTCCAGTTTCAGGACATCTCCTCTGTATAACTGTCTTGCTTGGGTGGTCGATTCTTTCCAGCTTCTAACTTCTTTTAACAATTCTATCCACGAGGTTTTTAATATGAAGTAGTCGGCTCTTGCGCTCAGTTTTGCGTCATCCCATGCATATTTTACTGCTTGTTCTTTCTCCAATTTCATCCGATTTTCAGTGTGCTCCACCGCTTCCGCGATGGCTGCATCACATTCTTCCTTTGTGTACCACTCTTTTGTACCAATTTCGTCTTGGGTTTCTATCGCTACTGCTTCGCTCATTTATACACACCTCGCAATTTCAGTAAACCACCATCTCGTGTGGTAAGTCTATTATTCTCCCCGCGCGGGGGCCATCCAATGGTATTAGTGCAACTCTTTCCCCAGGTGTTTTTGGGTACTTGTAGATCTTGCATGTATACCATGTCTGATTAGATCTTTCAAAGTATTCCCCGATGCCTCTTTCTTTTCTAAATGCGTTTTTTGCATCAGATATTTTCTCAGTAACATCTTCCTCTATACCGGGGTGTTGTATGTGGCATCCCATGATATGTCCAGTGAATAAGCGGTGTAGTTCTGCCATGACTAGCCATTTTGTTCTCCTGGTACATTGCATGCAATAATATGTTTTTTTCATGTTAAAATTCCTGCAGCTCTTGCTAGATCCTTTGCTGCTTTGTAATGTTCTACTTTCAGAAGACCGTTATTTAGGTCGTTTTCACTGCATATTCCACATGTTTGTGCAAACCAGGCAAGTGCTGAGGCTGGCATTTGGCTATCCTCTTCGATCAGTCTGTTCTCTTTTGCATATTTCCATAGTGCAAACATCTGTTTTCCATTCCTGTCGCTTACCACCGATGGTCCCACTGAGCTATTCCTGTGGCCTTTCCCTGCGTCTACGCATGTTTCTGTTCCCGATACCACTGCAAGAGTGGTCAATGCGTTGTGGGACACGTCGTGCCTCCAGCAGTGTAATAAATTGCCGTCAAAAGATGCATTTGAGCCAGTTTCAGAGCCATGGAACGGGCATGGGAACCTCCTATCAGTCGGTAGGACACCAAGTATGTCGGCGATGGTTAGCTCAAAAATACCGGATTTCGTTGGATTATCATATTCCTCTCGCGGTTGCGATGGTGTTTCCTCGAATCGCTTAATATTGGCCTCCAGTTGATCCTTGTATGCTTGTGGCAATTCATCATAGGTTATTTGTGCAGGCATCCGTGGATCTTCGATAGTGTAATACCCAGCAAACTGTTGCTGTTCAGGAGGCATTCTGTCGATTGCTTCCTGGCTGCAGGGTACAAAACTACCAGGTGCTACTACATATTGCCAGTATGAGCGTATTTCACCCGCTGTGTCGCATGGCAGGTTCATTTTTGCCGTTCTTATGGGTACTCCTGTGTAGTCTCTCTTCACTGGTTCATCATCTGTAAAATAGAAATGGTGACGGCCTTCTCGTGATCTGGACCGTACAGACAGAGTTGGTTTGATCTGGTCTATTGGGACGCTGTGCTCGCTGTCTACATCCACAATTACCAGCTTGTCTTTTGGTGTGCCTGCAATTCCTATGTTATATCCGTGATCCATCCATCTGGCAGCCTGTCCTGCTGTGAGCTTCGATGAGGGGTGTTTCCACCCTCTCTTACTTTTCACTGGATCTTTGTTTTTCTTTTCGAGTGCGAAGTACCATGGATCGTAATTGTCTGTTTTAGCTGTTAATAGTCTGTGGAATCTAAGGAATTCGTTTGAATCCGGGGTACATTCACTCGGTTTCATATTCTGCATTTTTGTTTAACCTCCTGTAGTGGAAAAAGGGTCTATATTCCAGATTATCTATCCTTGCAGTATCCATTCTGATCCCATTTGACCATTTAATTGCCTGCATTGACATGTCTTTGATGATTACAGCGGATCCTTTGAACGGGTGAGATAGGAAGAATTTTACATTAATGCAGTGCAGTAGGAAAATTCCATATCCTAATGCATGTGCCATCGCACCCACGAGGCGTGATGTTGTTTTATAAAACAGTATACCTGTTATGAATCCAGCTGTAACAAAGGCCCACATTATGTCATGGCTCATTTTTTTGTACTCCTTTGTCTTCGGATTGATTCATCGGTTCTCAGATTGGTTAACAGGCTCATTGCGTCTCCCTTTGTTTGGCAGTTGAACAGGCTGAACGCAGTTGATTTGTCTACCTGTCCACTCATTTGTTCGTCTACTATTTTTTTCACTGTGTCTATCCAATCGCAAGTAATTGGATCTTCACCTTTGCTGATCCGTCTTACTTCGTCCTCTCGCACTTCTTTCAGGAGTTCGAGTAGTTGTTCTAAAGTGTCACAAGTTTGCAGGCCAAGCACTATTTGCATGTCGTACTCTTCCCTGGAATAACACTCTGCTTCACAGTCTGTTATGTATTTCATCTTTGATCCCCATTATTTTTCTATGGTTTTTTGTACACCAATGCCTTACTGCAGTGTTGTATGACAGTGCAGCGTCTTCTCTCGTACCTTCCCAAGAGATTGGAGCACCCCTTACAGCCAGAGACCAGATTTTCCCCATTGTGGAATTCATGTGTTTCTGTAAACGGGTTTTCTCGTCAATCGGTTTATAATCTGGGTTCTTTTTTCTTTTGACGTGGTGTACTACCGGTGGTGGTTTGCTGTACACTGCTTGGTGTCGGGTACATTCTGCGAAAATGGTGAACACATCGAATCTGTCATCTGCGTGGAACCTTTGCAGTTCTTCGTTCAGATTAACCCATCTCTCAGGTTGTCCGAGAGTATGAAGGAGGTCAGGGAGTGACTTGCGTTCTGCTACCAACCCTCCTGTGGTTTCGATGTCCTGGCATGTTATAGTGAAATTGTAGTCCCCAACTTGATCATGTCCAGTGCTTTGTTTCACTTTCATTTTTTCCGTCGGTAGTCCAATCTCGCCTTCTGTCCATGGCAGTTGCTCGTTGTTCGCCACCTGCACGACAATCTCAATGTCCTGCTCGTACCATTTGTTAAGCAGCTCTCTGCGGTTATTCCTTGCATTCTTGTCGTTTGGATCGGCTGCTATCCTATCATCATATTCTAAAATACGCTCTGTTCTTGATTTTGCCAATAATACACACACGCCTTTGGAATTTTATTCTTTTACTATTCTTGGTGCCAGGTAAAATATAGTTGAACTTTTTTTACCCAGCTCTGCTGCGAATTTGATCACATATTCAGTTGCTACTCCTATTGTCACGTTTTTGCTTGGAATCACTTTCAGTATCGGTTCTAGTAGGTTGAGTGATGCGTTTACTTCTGCATCGCTGATCACTGCGTCTGTCAGCTCGTTTTTTGAGAAAGTTGTTGGGTATAGGTCTGTTCCGTCTTCAATTATTACTTCAAAAGTTCCGTCTTTCTCTGTTGTTTTAAGCAGTATTTCGCTTGAATTGGTTGCTTGCTTTATTGCAAGTTTCAGGTCTTGCACTGGTATTGATAGCAGTGATACATGGTCATCAAATACGCATTTTCGTGGTCTGTTTGGGCATTCGCTGACCGATACTGTGGACATGTTCGCACCGAACTTACCCGATGTGATAATTAATTTGCCGTCTTCCTGCTCTATTTCAACGGGTTCTTTTAGTGTAGCTACAAAGCTCAGTAGTTTGCTTATATCTATACCAATGTCCACTGGTTCTTCAATGTCATATTGTATGAAGTCATCTTTGGATATTTTCAATACTACAAGACTTGCGAACGATGGATCTGCCAGTACTGCAAACAGTTTATCCTCTTCAAATGAGATCACACAGTCATTGTTCATTTCTTTTAATGCTTTGAGTGCATGTGTAAACAAGGTTGGGTCTATAATTATTTTCATTGCATTTCCCCTGTATAAAGTGTGTGGGGTCCATTGCTGGATACCCTGCACAGTGTTATCACACTGATATCATTACTGTTGGCTTTACGAATGTGGTTTTCCTGTACTGTTCAAGTTCCGGATGTCCACCTGTCATATACCCCTGCAGAGCTGCATCGTCCCAGGACACTCTTTCGTATCCTCGTCTGTATGTAACCTTGCCCACACCGTCTACGGTATATGATTTCTCCATAACCAGTGCAGCATTTCGTATGGTTTCTTCATGTTTGGCGATCTCTTCTCTAAATGGTTTGCTCAGTAGTTCCACTTCTTCTGACAATTTTGCGATCATCTCGGTTAGTGGCCTGGTTGTTTCATTCATCTCTGCTTTGCATTTCTTTAATGCTATCAATTCTGCTTCAAGTGTTTGACTCACGTTAATTACCTCCTTGTTTTGTGTAAAGTTCCGGGTAGAACTCTTCGGTTATTTCCCTTACTTCTTCCTGAGTAATGGGTTTTTTCAGGTTTTCTACGGCTGCTGCTTCGAGAGCTGGTAGGTTTTGTCTCAATGCGCTTCTGAGCAATAGCTCGTCCTTGGCTTTTGTTCTCAGTTCGTTCAGGCTTCCCTGGTATTCGACGTTCACCATGTAGATCGTAGTGTTCATGCCCGTTTTCAATGTTACTTTTTTGGGGTATAATTTCAGCAGCAAAGGGATTCCGGCCAGTGTACCGCCGTTCATGGTGGACAGGAACATCAGAGAGGACATTATGTTCCGTATTGAGTTCCATCCGGTCGTCCGGAACTTGTAGACTCCTCCTATTCTCGGAGCATCCATTATCATCACTGACAATACACCGGATGGTTTGCACAGCTTATCGGCGAATTGTGGGCAGGTTTCTGGGTTACATGGGATGATTCCTTCCAGGTCTCTTGTGGCAGTCTTCCCGTTGCCTCTACATTTACAGACCGATGCATTGAACCATGCATAGCTGCTCTGGAAATTCAAAGCAATGTCGTCGTAGGGTAGGACTATTGGAATCTCGGTGGGTTCCGGGCCGAGTCTGTCCATCACTGCCTGGTCCAGCACAAAGTTGCCGTTGCCGTTTTCTCTTTCGTTCGTTACTACTCTGAAATAACTGAGCTTTACCGGTTTTTTGAAGGTTTTTCTACCAGATGATTCTATAGTTTCTCCCTTTTGCCCGATCTTGATCTTACCCACTTCCGGCAGTCGCGGCTCCATGTTTTGTATAGTGTACATATACTGGACACCGTCTTCCGGAGGAAGAGTATTATCTTTTTTTTTAGATTCTTTTTCGGGTTCTTCTACAATCGGATCGATGGTTTCAATCGGTTCTTCTGAGAATTCTGTTTCATACTCTTCTGGTTCGCTGTGATCATCTCCGGCGTTGTCGTATGCATCGGTTTCTTCCTCTGTTAGAGAATCCCTCATTGGTGCAGCTCTCTCTTTTCCCGGCTGTGTGTCCAGTTTGTTTGCAAGGTCTATAATTACAGGATCGGATGGGTCTGGATCTCTTTCAGATCCTCCTTTTATCTTGAAAATCACTGCTTCATAGCCTTTTAAATCTACTCCGTATTGGATTTCTCCAATATTTTTTAGGAATAGATTTTTATTGAGTGAGTGCTGTTCAAACCCTTCTGCTGTAAGTGTTTTTACACAGCTTGATTTCTTCTTTGTATCCATTACATTACTCCTTTTATTCTCCCATACATTTTGCACATTTGAACGTGGGTCCGTTCAAGATCATCTGTCGCTTGTCCATGACTTTACCACATTTACCGCAGATCGCATTTGCTACTACCACAGCTCTCACCGCATCCGCATCGGTGGAGTAGTAGTGTGCATCCCAGCCGGTTGCGATGAGTTCTGATATCTTTAGTGGTGATCCCTCTTCTTTGAGCACCTTTTCGATTCCGTACACTATTGCAGGCAGATTTGCCGGGAAACCTCCATAAATATCCCATGACCTGTATAGGATATACAGGATCAGATCATTGTCATTGACCTGTTCGAGTTTGTATGCTATCCAGCACGGTTGATCCTCAAATTTCCGGATATGTACATCGTTTTCCCATAGTACTCCCACATGCCTTCTTGACCCTTCTCTTAGATACCTAATGTTTTCCCTGAGAGTGTTGAAGTACTCAGGTCCGTACATCATTAGTTGCTTTGCGTAGCAGTAGTCGAACTTTCTTTTGTCGTCTGCTGGTAGACTAATGTACCATTCTGCGTATTCCTGGGTAAGTTCGCTTTTGTACCGTTCAAGTGCCTGCGGTCCGAACGGCATTGCATCTACATGCTGTTCATCATGTACATTTTTTATATGTACCGTGGCATGTGCTCTCTTGGTAGATGTGTTGTAATCCGGCTGGTGGTGTGTTCCTGACCAGTACAGGTAGTGCAATAGCTGGAACCATGCGTTACTTATCGATTTTGCAACAATGTTAACTGTTTCTGTCATCTCATCCACCATTCTTTTTCGAGGTCCAGGGGGTATTTTTCCCATTTTATTTCATGGAGTTTCAGTTGAATTGTCTTGCTCTTTTCTTCCACACACATTGTTTTCGTTCTCCACATTTGGTAGTGAATAAGGCGATGCACTCCACAGTGGGCACTTATAGTTGTAACACCGTTCCCTTGTAAGTGATTCGCATCGCCCACACATACTGGTAATCATAGATCTTTTTGAGGAGATTTCTTTTTTCAAGTGTTTAATCTCCGATCTGTGGTCCTGTATATGAGTTGTAAGTTCACGGACTTTATCAACCAGTTCATGTTTTTCACATTTCAGGTATGTAGATGTAAGAAATATTATTTCTTCACCTGATAAAATCCGAGTGCTGGTCGCTCTGTATAAAAGTTTGTTAGGAGTTTTAGTGATCTGGTAGCCACCTATGACCAGTTGGTGTTTTTCGATCTCTGAATTAATCCACCGTGTTGCCAATCTTCTGTACTCAGTGGATTTTTTCATTGACGAATCAAAAATATAGGACATCTTAAAAACAAAAGTGTCCTGTTTGCGCTTCGTCAAATATTTTTCTATGTGTGGGATGAATTCTAGTTTCATGCTGCCCACCCATAAATATGGTATACTATCTGTTCCTCAGTGTCCATTCTACATCACGCTCACGAAGAAAATACACACACAATTTTTAACGAAGACGCTTATAAATGTGATCTGGCTTTGCCAGGCACATTTATATTGCGTCGAGTGGTTAAGGTTATGATCATTTAAATAAATTGTGTGTGTTTACATTAAGGGACAACCCCCCGCGGATGCGATGGTGTTGTCTCATTAGTGGAAGATTTTTATTAAAAAAGAGCTGCAGCCATTTGCTGGCTGCATGTTTCATTTAAAGATGTATGCCAGTATTGCTGCTATTAGCAACGCACATGCACCTATTGCACCATTTTTGATGTTGTCGTTCAGTGATCTTACATCTTTTTGTAGTTCACCGACTGCTTTCATCAGTCCGTCAACTTTGTACATGAACAGACCGGCATTATCGCATATTTCACAGGAGTCTTCATCTCCTGACATTTTTCAGGACCTCTGCTATTGTGCCGAAAATGCGGATCGCTTCTGTAGGGGTCACCTCTTCTCCACCGATTGAGTCTGGGGACATTGCTTCTTCTATTTGTGCTACTGCTTCTTCGAGTTTTTTGTAGTTCATCCGTGCTACCAATCCCAAAAGAGTACCCATTGCTCCAATTACAATGCCGAACAGAGCCATGGCACCTTGTATGTCAACTGCCATATTATCTACCACCTAAAAAAGTATTGAATCCAGATTAAGTAATCTGGATCTTTACGAATGCTTCGTTGTTGTGTACTTCCGGTGCAGACCAGCTGATGATCTCGAAGTGGTAGTTCTCACCGGGGTACAGGCCGTATGGTACGATCCTTGGGTTTTCACTGACCACATATTCTGCAGCCATGAAATCCTTTGGCACTAAGTACACATAGTCATCGGATGTCAGTGCGTTGGTCTTCCACATCCAGCTCTTGTCACTGGCGTTCTTGACACCGAACAGTTCTGCTACCTCTTTGTAGAACTGAACTCTCTCAGAGTTCATGTTGTTGAGCTTGTTGAGGGCCTTCTTTGTACCCACCATGTATGCTGGCTCAAACTCATCGTCCATGAGTGCAATGGCATCGTTTACATCGGCGTAGATGTCAATGGTTGTATCAAGTCCATCCCAGGAACCATGGTTCGTTGAAGAGGTGATGGATCCATTTTTGTTTGCATCTGCAGCGTCTATGATACCATTTACGTTCAGCTTGCTGGATCCATACAGGGCGAAAGAGTCTTCCAGCCTGTGGATATCCCTCATGCAGATGTCGATCAGCCTGGATTTGAGCTTGGGGTCCAGCTTCATGTCCCTTGCGTTGATGTCGAAGCTCGTGGCAAGCTGGTACATGTTGTGAGTGGTGTTGTTGGATTTGACCGAGTTCTTTTCAGGCGCGGATCCTTTGGCGACGATCTGTGCTCCGGGGCCAGTTCTGTCGTAGTTGGTAACAATGTCGATGTCGTTGCTGCTTCCGAGATTCCTCTGTTCAAGGACATTTCTGGAAGTCATGTTGTCTTTATATTTCTCGACATAATCTTCCATCACGTGGCTCCATACGGAGATGTGCTCTTGGAAGAGTACGTCAGCGTCTCCCTGTATCATTAAATGAACACTCCTTTGACCTGAGTGAGTTTGTATACTGTTGCGGTTGCAGCGGTTGTGAATGCTGCTGTCAGTGGGTTCTGCACCGTGATTGTCGTTGATGTCACAGATTCTACGATGTTGATCTCTGCACTGTCGGTGTCGCCTATTGCGATGTAATCTCCGGCCACGAGACCGAGTGCTGTCATCTTGCCAGCGTCGAGTGTCAGTGTAGTGTCACCAATCGCAGCATTTGCCACTAATACCTGGTCATATCCAGCGTTTCCGACATCGCCGTATGTTGCACCGCCGACTACCCTTCCTATAGAGGCTACTGTTCTCACGTTAGGTGTAGAGGGCTCTGGTATGATTATACCCAGGTTTTCAGTACCTGCTCCGAGTGTACCTACTTTGAAGTAATTTCCACTCTGTATTGTCAGTCCACCCAGGAGCCAGAACATTGCAATTCCGTCTATCTGGATATCCATTAGATCATACTGTTCGTAGAATCCTGGTGTTGCTCCTGGCTGCTGCCTGTCGCATGCAACGCCGAGTATTCCTGTTGCAGAACCGGCTGCACCTTTTGCAGTCTCTGCTGCCGTTCTTACGACAACTGCGCCGTAAGCGGTTCTTGCACCGGCAACAAAGTCGCCGACTGTTTTACCATCCTGTCTTACTGGTATCATATATTTTCACACACGCTTGGTTTGTTCACTTGAACGCTCTTGCATAAGCATTATCCACTCTTTCCTTTGCGGATACGCTGGTGCTGTCCATGTTCAGTGTTGGTCCTTTTGTCCTTTTCACGAGGTTTCTCACTGCTTTGACTTGGTCCAGGCTCAGTCCCATTAATATATCTGGTATTTCGGAGTCTGTTACGATGTTGATTTCACCAAGTATGCGGGCTTTCTCGTGATTGTCAGTTGCACTGTCTGTCTGCTTGATCGGTTTCTTGGTTGCAGTGGTCTTTACCGCTGAATCCTTTCTTACCACGATCACTTTCTGCTTTACGTTGTCTGTGATTCCGCAACCGTGTTTTAGTGAACAGCGTCCACGTGAGACAATTGCTACGTGATCAAGCCAGATTCTTTCCTGTATCTGCTGATACGGGGAATCGTTGTACATTCCTGCTTTGTTGATCGTTGTTGCGTAGAATCCAATGGAAACTTCGTTCTTCCCATCGTTTATTTTCCGCAGCAGGTGTGGACATTTTATTACTATGTCTGCGCTCACTTCACCGTCGTTGTACAGTAGGTTCTCGATGTATCCACGAGTATCGTCTCTGTCCATTACCACCCCATCTTTGGGATGTTCGTCGGTTACTGGGCGTAGTTCACCGTATTCTATCATTGCCTGTAGTGCATTTGGAGCTTTGAGGACCTGTTTATATGATCCATCTGTATCCTGGTATGTCTGTACCATTGCACGAGCTATGACAACTCCTGGGAATTTTGTATACCCGCCAGGTGTTCTTTCAGATGTTGCTGCATCCAGTTTTACAGAGATAGAATCGCTGAAAAATCCACGCCTGAATCCTTTAGAATCGCCAGTCATACCAAATTCATCTTCTGGCATTCCTTCGGTTCCGGTTTCACCCACGTCTTCTGGTGTCTGTTCTGCAACGTCATCCGCTGGCTGGATAATCAGGGTATAGTTTCCTGTTATTTTCAGTGGTTCCGTTACGACAAACTCTTTGGGTTCACCGGGTTCTGTTGGGGATAGATCAGGTGCTGTCTCTTCCAGGTCTGGATTAGTTGCTAAAGGATCTTCTACTGGAATTTTTACACCTCAATTGGCGATTGAGCGTGCGGGGTTTATTAAAAAATCGGTGTTCTGGGTGATTGGTATATAAAAAAATAGAAATATGGATTTACATGTATTTTGGATTCATGTATTTTCTTGCTGTTGGGTGGGATATTCCATATTTCTTTCTTATTTGGCCTATTGTGCAATGGCGGGAGTCTTCCCATATATCCATTTGGATCTTTTCTGGTAGTTTTGGGCCCATTTACTCACCCACTTTCTCGTTATATTCCTGCAGCCATTTCTTTATGCACTTTGCGTGTGGTCTTGCCTTCTCATCTTCGTCGTATCCGCAGTATACTTTGTCGAGTTCTGGCAGTTCGTCCCCATCTTCTGCTTCGTGGTCACTGTTGTACCACTCCAGGAGTGCGTTTGAGAGGCAAATAGCCATCGTTAGTGACCCTTGCGTGGTCAATCCCAGGGTATTCTTAGTCTTTCCTTCAATTTCTTCGTTAAATGGATTCTCTGAGCTTTCCAGTGGTATTGAACATACAACAGATCCGTTCAGAAGTTCGTCCCTGGACAATACTGTGCCATCGTATGCTGCGCTTTTTCCGGTTGGAACCCACAATAACATGACTATTCCCTGTTCATCCTGCACTTTGTCGAGGTCTATCTGGTCTTCTATGAGATCAATGTCATCAAAAACGTCTTTGTTGTCATCGTCTTTGTCGGGATCTATGGGTGCATGCTTTGTTGCACTGAAAGAAAGCTCTGTATCACAGTATTTTTTGTAGAATTTCCGCAATTCTTTGAACTGGTCCCCCAGTTTTTCAGTGTCTGGGGTTTCCTGCATTACTATAATCTGGACTGGCAACGTATCCGCAGGGGTTTCTTCTGGTATGGATGTGCTCGAAGTGCTGGTGAGAGCTGGTTGCTCTGTCGTTGGGGTGTAGCCTGTGCCTGAATATGAGGATATGGGGTAGCTTTGTTCTGGATAGGTTACCCAGTTTATACCCCCAGCTGGGATGTTATAGGACTCTTCTTCTTTCTCTTCTTCTTCTGTCTCACCAGTGTCTGATTTTGTAAGTGTGATTTCGATCGGCAGTCTTTCGCCAGCCACTACTTCCACAGTATCCTCGTGTTCATTGTATCCGTTTTTACGGATCGAGATTAGATGAGTCCCAGCTGATACTTTGTAGCCTACTTTTTTGGTCATTCCGATGTAGATATTGTCCACATATATGTATGCTCCAGAGGGATTGGATATAAAATCGAGTAATCCTGTTTCAGTTGTTGTTCCAGGGGTTTCTTCGCTTCCTGTGCCTGTGACCATCTGTGCATCCACAATGGCTTTTTTACCAGCTTCAACCACTAGCTGTTCTGTGTAGTCGGTACATCCTGCTTTTTTTATCCACACATAATAAATACCGGGTGCAAGTTGGTGGTTTAGCTTTTTGGTGAGCCCTATATAGTTCTCACCCAGGTAGATCTTAGCACCAGTTGGTGTTGAAATGAAATCTACTGTTCCCACGGTGCTTGGATCGGTTTCAGATTCTTGGTCACTTTCTGTGAGGATTGCTTTTGCTATCGCTGATTCGTTTTTTTCTACTGTTACAGTAACCTCTTCGTTCTCGTAACCATCCTTTTTGAATACGTAAGTGTGGTCTCCGGTGCTGGTTTGTACGTTGTCTTTTGTTGACTGTACTATAAATTTGTATTTTCCACCTTCCCACACTTCTGCTGTTGTACCAAGGTAATCTCCTGTTGAGCTTTTTCTGAGTGCTTGGAATGTAACAAATCCAGTCTCTTCCGATTCATTTTCACCGCCAGATGATGAAGAGCCAACTGCAATGTTTGCAGTGATCATACAATTTGCAGTAATCTCTACTTCTTTTGTACCGGACCCATACTGGCTGCTCACTGCGCGGATAGTATGCGGTCCAACTGGTAGTGTGTATGGATCTGTGGTAGATGTCATTCCCATGTAGGTTCCGTCAACGTAGACAAGTGCTGAGGAAGAAACAGCACCACCGGTTGCGGTGGGCCTTGTGGCTGTAATGATGCACTGACCCGTTTCAACTGATCCTGTTGCCGAA
This sequence comes from uncultured Methanobacteriaceae archaeon, assembly GCA_964399835.1. Lineage (GTDB taxonomy): Archaea > Methanobacteriota > Methanobacteria > Methanobacteriales > Methanobacteriaceae > Methanosphaera. The sequence goes on from CAYNSJ010000003.1 coordinate 47,260, forward strand.
GCCCAAAATCCGAGCTTTCCTGCTTTTGCAGATGATTCAAGTTGAATGTATTGATCATGGTTTACCGGGTCGCGGTAGTCAGTCCATTCAGATCTGTGGAAATATGCGCATAGTCCAGCTTTTAGCATTTCCTCATTTGCTACTGTTCCATCTGCTGTTTCAATTACGGCTACAAGGCGGTTATAAGAATCGTATGGTCTGCTTGGGTTTACTTTAAGTGTGACCATTTTTCCGCCCACCAGTAAGCCGAGTTTCATCGTTGCTTCACTGTAGTATTTCTTTTCTACATACATGAAACTGCTATAGTTATCTGTTGTGTATTCCACCACAGAGTTGCCTGCTTGTGTTGTTCCATCTGGTTTTTCTGGTGCATTGCATCCAGCCAACCTGATATTTATTTTTGATTCAGCACCGCTTTCCAGGTATTCGTTTGGGATAACTACTGTGAGTGTGTCTCCATCTACTGTTGCATCTACCCTTACACCTGGGATGATTCCTGTTTCTGGTATGTTTATGGCAGAGGGAATACACGAGCCTAGCGTTTTGAGTTCCAGTGTATGAAGTTCTATAGCTCCTGTAACTATTGAGCCGTATCCTGCAGCTTCGATCGAATCTCGTGATGTGCTGTTCAGTGTCACCAGTGCAGCCAGTATAGCTTTGTATTTTGGGAGCAGTGTTGACAGTTCATCTATGTACCCGTCTGTGCATAGCTGTTTTCCTAAATATGCGTATGAGTCGAGCTGGCTTGTATACTGGCTTATTAGGTATGATACGTCTTCAACTGATACTGTGCCGGACTGCTTTTTCTTTAGTTCAGCAATCCGGTATTCATGTACGGCTATTGCAGCTTGTACTATCTCATTATATCCTGCGTCTGCAATGCGTGTTTTGTTTGCATTTACTTTTGCTTTGAATGCTGCAAGCATTTCCTCGTATCTGGCGATGATTGTCGCCAGATCTTCACCTGCATCGAGTATTAGTCTGTCTATCTCTCTGAGATCGTCTAATATGCTTGATCTTATTTTTGTCAAGGTTACACACACCTGTTTCACACACTGTAGTCTGTTGTGTTCGCTGCATCAAGGCCCTGATAGTACAGGTCGTCCATTTCTGATAGATACTGATCTATTTCATCTATCACGTCGCCGCTTGTACCTGTATCGGTCGGTTCCTCCGTTGGGTCTTCTGTCGGTGTCGTTGATCCGCCGGATGAGGAAGATGATGCGCAATTGGTTAGTTTCTGCAGGTCACCTGTGTGATATGTGATATCGTTTGATACCCAATCAGATATACCTGCTGCGTCCAACTCTGCTTTGTGGTTACTGTATAGCTTCTTTAAGCTATTAAGGTTTGCAGTGTATGTTTTAAGTGTCTGCTGCAGTGCGCTCTTTTTGCCGCTTTTGCACAGTTCCCATCCCTGACTGCTTGATGATTCGATTTTGTCCATCAACGACATTGCAGAATCGTAGGTTTCGTTGGTGTAATATCCGCCGCTTGTGCCGGAGTCATCCTTAGATCCGCTACTGCCCGATCCACTGGAGGAACCACCGCTACCGCTGGGGGTGCTGGTGTTCAGTGAGTTGATCTTTGAGGTATGCTCTTTAATGGCTTGGTTTATCTCATAAGTATATCCAATTGCTTCTACCTCAGATGCCTGGGACGATAGAATCTCTTTCAGGTGTTCAAGTATCTCTTCGTATGAGGTCATTGATTCGTTGAAATTCGTAGTGTCGCCTGCTTTCTTGAATGTCACGCAGTCCCAGTAATATCCATTTAGTCTTCCTATATCAGAGTCTATGATATCTGCTAGGCTGTTATTTGATTCATAGGAGTCACCTGGGAGGTAGGTGCCTTCTGAGTATAGTTTGTACGATGCATTGTGAATTCCAAGCTGTTGATCTACATAATCTGTGTATCCAATTGCTGCTACGTCATCAGCATTGTCGGTTGCGATGGACTGTAGTTCGGAGATCATTGATTCATAGGTTACAAGTAGTTCGTTCAGAGTGTCAACCATTCCCTTGTCTCTGAGTTCCCAGCACTTGTAACTGATAGTTTCCATGTTCTTAACTAGGTCGTCTACACGTGATCGAATGTCACCTGACGTATATCCTCCACTGCCAGTGCCTGTGCAGGCTGACAGTAATCCGATCTGGCCTCTTGCTCTTTCAATTGATTTCTCGACAAGTCCTGTGTATCCAAGAGCTTCGATATCAGCAGCCATTTCGTCTGCTATTGCCTGTAGTTCATCTACCAGGTCCTTGAAATCTTCAAGTGCGGCTTCCAGGCCACTGTCGCCAGCTTTGCAGAGGTCGTCACAGTACCAGTACTGGTCGTTCAGTTCGTCTCTGTAATCATTCAATTTCCATTTCAGGTCCTCGGCGTTGATTGTTGTACCTTCTCCGTTGAGACATGCTTCGAGTTCTGCCAGGTATCCATTTGCAACTTTCATTTTTCCTTCAAGCCATCCGTCTCCAGTTGCAAGTTCTTTGGTGTGTTTTGCGTTGAAGGCTATCAGGCTGTTGAGCATACCTTTGTAATCTTCTATTGCTTTCTTTAGTCCTTCTGTATCTCCGCTGGTACAGAATGAATTTGCTTGGAAGTAGAAGTCCTTCATATCTGAAACTCGGTCTGAGACTTCGTATTTCAGGTCTTCCAGGGATGAAGGAGTTGTACCCGATGATCCTCCCATGCTTTTGCAGTCTTCTTTCTTTAGGAATGCATCGTAGTCTTCTTTTGCACCTTTTATGGCGTATTGTGCTGTGGAATATATGCCAGCGTCTGCTCTGTCTGGTGTTGCTGCTCCTGAACTCCATGCAAGTGCCCACTTGTGGTCTTCCGTGTATTTCTCCAGGTCTTCGATCTTTAACCTGAGTGCTTCCAGATCTGCCTCGTAGGAGGGTGTCATTGTCCAGGTACACTGGTTGTCAAGGGCTCGCACATCTTCGCGTATTGCGTATATTTTGTCCTTGACAGTATATTTCTGGTCGCCTGGTGCTATACCTGCTGTTTTTAGTAATAGGTACGTGATTTCATAAGCAGCCCATAACATCCATGCCTTTCCACCTGCTGTTTTTGGTGTCAATCGTTTTAAGTATCTGGTGATCAGATTGTTTGTTAGCACGTTCATCCATGCTTTTGGACTGGTCGCTCCGAGCTGGTTCACTGTAAGATATAGTTCTCTGTAGTACTTTGTTCCTAGTATTTCGTCGAACTTTTTCATTGCACCAAATCCATCGAACATTGCATCCCACATTGTGTCTAGCTGCTTGTAATCTCCACCTTCCTGTAATAGCCGCTTTGCTGCTTTTCCGGTTGCGGCTACAAATGGCTGGTAGTATTCTCCTAACTGTGTTTGGTGGGCAGTTATTCCTTTGATTGTCCTTATGTAAGTGGACAAAAACTTCCCGTCGTTGCCGTACCTCATCAAGTTGTCCATTACTCTGCTTACAGAGATCTCGTCCACTACTTTAATCATGTCTCCTGGGTCAGATATTGTTCTTTCAATAATTTCGTCGATTGTTCCTCTGCTTATTTTCAGGCTGTATCCCATTTCCAGCTTATTGAAGAAATCAACTGCGTTCTTCACGAAATCTGATACAGCTTCTGGTGGTTTGGGAACGGTTGGTACGTCTGGAACAGTTGGTATATCTGGGACTTTTGGAGTTGTGGGCACGTCTACATCGTCGAGTTTCTTGAATATATCTTTCAGGATTGGAGATTTCACTGAACCTGCATCTTTGATGGTAATTCCTTTCGACTTTAGGAACGATATCATTTCGTCCATGTTGTCAACTATGTCATCTGCTATTCCTTGTACAGCTTTGGCCGTTTTCTGCGATGTTGCCAGCTCTGCCATTTCATCTGCGAATCGGCTTAGTACATAGCTGTGCCTGAATTCCATGAATGTTGTTAGCTTTGTTCCGCCGGATGTGACCATTTTTGATGCTTCATCGAGTGCATCTATTATGTTGTTGAGTACTGCAAGAGATCCCTGTTGTTCTACCTTGCTGAATTTGTTTAGTTCACCGAATAGGTTATCAAGCACTGATTTGATCGGGGTCACAATTGGTCCACTCGGAGTTGTCGGTGACACTATGTTGTCTGCTGCTGATAGTATTTTCTTTGTAGTTGTTGATGCTTTCTGTAGCGTTGATTCGTCTACAAAGATTCCGCCTTTCCGCAGTGCTTCTGCAGCACTGTGTAGTGAGGCTAATATCTCGTCCATTCCCTCTTTTACCATCGAACCCGCGTTGGATGCACTGGCTGGTATGTCATCGAGTACTCCTGCTACTCTTGCACTTATTGCTTCCGGGGTGAATCCACTGTACTTACTTACCAACTGGCCTTTGTTTGTGGGGAGTTCTACCATTTCGTCCAGGGCTGACTTACTAATGTCTGCTATTGAAGTGGCTGCTGTCTTTGCGGCTGAATACTTGAACCTGGATGCTTTAGTGAATGCTTCGAACGTGTTACCAAGTGCTGAATATGATACCGTTGAGTCTGCTGATCTTATCACATTTAGGCCGTCTTCCAGTATCTCTGTTGCTGTTGTTATTGTACTGGTGTCGGCTACGTTGGTGATTTCTTTTGCCATTGATTGGGTTGCATCCAACACATTCTGGATCTTTGATGTTGCTGTCCTTAGTAATTCTGGTTTGGATATGATGTGAGCACATGCTTTGTCCAATCCGGATTTGACCACTTCGGCTGGCTTGTAGCCAGTGTATGCGACATTGTTGAACATTCTTATGATGTCCTCTGCTACTCCCTGCGCAACGGTTGGTTCCAGTCTATATAGTGCATCGTATTGTGTTTCCGATAGCCTTTTAAGATATACTGGGAGGTACACTGCGTATTTTTGTATGGTCGCATCGTTGAGTGCAGCTCGGTGGAATTTCCCTAAACTGCTTACGAAGTTTGAGACTGTCCCATAGTTGTGGAATAATCTATCCGAAATAAGTTGATTGTCTTTGAATACTACATCTGCTGCTACGTTCAAAAATGTGGAAGTTGTATCTCCAGTTGGGCCTAACAGTTTTAACTTTTTTATTACAACATCTACTTGTGCTTTCCCCAAATTCCTCATCAGAGTGATCATATCGTCTGGATTTGTGTTAGCGTAATCCATTAGTCTTGCCATGTCATCTACCGAGGGTACTGCTGTCCCTGCTATGAATTCTCCGAATTGTTCAGCTATTTCTTTTCCATACTCGGTCGTTGGCACCGTTCTTCTCATAAGTTCGAGTACTCTTGCTGCTTGCTGATCTGGGAATACTTTTAGTAACTGTGTTTTCATTGCGTTCAGTACGTCCATGCTAACTTCTGTTGCCGGGACTTTTGCCAACAAATCAGAAATTTCGTCCAGCTCTGCAAGTGTTGCTGATTTTTTTCTTATTTTGGATATCATTGACATGAACTCATCTATTTGTGAGTCTGTCATAGCACCCACTCTATTGAAGAACAGAGCATCGTTGAGTACGTCAGCAAGTCGTGGATTCTTGGTTACTGCTTCTGCTATTGCTGATCCTTTTGAACTTGCTTTTAGTCCCAGTTTACCGAATGTTGATGTAACCTTGCCAACTGGCAAGAAGAACAATGCTGCACATGTGTAGTCGAGTTTTCCAGCTGTTGCCGGTTTTCCGTCCACATCTTTGCCCGTTAATATCTTTGTAATACTTCTCAGGGGTATTACCAGGTCGAGCATGAAAATTATCGGGTTGTTTGTACAGTTTGTAAGTGGGATTCCTAGTTTTGTACATACTGATTCGGATTCCCACATTGCTGTTACTGACCCGTTTGTTTTTGTGCCGTTGACTGTTACACCACTTGCGGATACGTTGAACTGTACTGTGATGGGACTTTCGTACTCACTTCCAGGAGAGTTTTGAGCAGTGAAATAGAATTTTGCTGTGTGGTTTCCGTCTTTTATTCTTACTGACAATGGTGTTACTGTACGTGGTCCGAATATATCTTTTGCTGGAGTTCCATCAATGTCTACGTTGGCACCCACTGGAGAAGAGTCAAATAATACTGCCTTGCCAACTGTCTGTATTGTAACCACTCTTACATTTGATGTGGTTTTCCGGTATTCCTGTGTTCCATCGAACCGTGCATACACTTCTATCGTGGATTTGGATGAGTTCATCCATGTCTCGTGTGCTGCTTTCCATTGGTATGTGAAATTGCCACGTGAATCTGTTGTTAGTGTTGCCAAAGTGTCGTTGGTTAGGTTTAGTACATCGTCTTTGTCCAGGAGTGATACCTTTGCATTTGCTATGCCTTTGTTCTGTACAGGGTCCAATAAGTATCCGGACATGGTTACAGTGCCGTCTACCTCAACTGTTGATGGTGATACAGTCAGTGAGAGTGTTGGAGTCACTGCTTCTTTTGATGATACCGTCAACAATATTTCATTTGATGTGGCCGCTTTGAAATCCACAGATCCTGCATATTTCGCTACTATGTTCAGCGGGTCTGAGCTGACGAGTGGCAACATCATTTTTGCATTCCATTGAACTGAGAATGCACCCAATGAATTCGTTGTTGCTGTGAGTTGTGCTGATCCGTTCTTTAGTGTAGTTTCGGCTACTGGATATGTTTGATCGTAGAACCGTATTGTTGCATTGGGCACAGCTTGTCCGTTGGCTGCGCGGAGAGTACCACTCAGCACTACTGGAGTGTCAACCAACGCAGCCGAGGTGGATGCCTTTAACTGCAAGACTGTTGTTGCGGCTATTTTTGGATTCACTGCAATGTCCAGAATATTTGAATTGTCAGCCTTGTACAGTGAATTTCCTGCGAACTTGGCATATATCTTGTGGGATGCAGTGCCCGTAAGATTCATGTCTGCTGCTACCCATGATGCAGTGAACAGCCCAGTTGAGTTTGTTGTTGCTTTTAAAGCTACGTTTTCGTTCATCAGCGGCTTGTCTAGCAACACGCTGGAATTTTGTTTGTAGAACTCTATAGTTACATTGGGCACTGGTTTTCCAGTTGAATCCCTTAATGTGCCTGTTAGGGGAAGCCTGGTGCCGACTGTTGTGCTTGCTCCGGGGGAGTTTAGTGTCAATACCGTGTCTTTTATAGTTGCGATCAACTTTGCGGATACGGTGGTTTTTGCACCATTAGTGGCAATTGTGGCTACCGGAATACTGTAATTCTGGTATCCCTGTAACCTGAATTCGATTGAATGCTTGCCTACTGATATTCCAGTATATGTTCTGGGTGTTACACCGGATTGCTGTTTTCCGTCTATGAGTACTGTTGCACCCGATGGGGTTGTTACGCATTCAAACGATCCTGTTCCTGGGGATATCGACACATATACTGGTGGTTTGGATTCTGATGTGCCGTAGATCGGGGTTTTTTGTACTACTGCTTTGAATCCATACGAATCTGTGTCCGGCTGTCCGTCCAGATCCTGCGCCATCCACGTTGCTGTGAACTGGCCGAGGTTGTTTGTAGTGGCTGTTATTTCTACATTGTTGTCTTTTAGTGGTGAGTCCGGCCATCCTGTTCTTACCCAGTAGAACTTTAATTTTGCACCTGGAATTGGGGTGTTCTTTGTAGCGTGTCTCACTACGCCTGCAAACTTAATGGTTGTACCAGCTCTTGCCGATGTAGGGGATACTGTTAATGTTATCTTTGTTGGCTGATTGGCTTGTGGGGTGATGGTTACCTTACAGTTGTCAGATCTACATGATTTATATCCGCCTGACACTCCTGCGTATGTTGCGTAGAAATAATGAGTTGTTGTCGCAAACAGGTTGGAATTGTCAGCGTTCCAGATCACTGTGTAATTACCAAACTTATCAGTGGTTGCCTGTATTACAGTTCCGCTATTTTTTAGTTGTGTGTTAATGGTTGTGTCTTTGTAGAATAGGATCCGTGCACCGGCGATAGGTTTGTTGTCCGTTGTCAGTAGTCTCCCAGTGAACTTCATCTGGGTGCCTTCAGCCACAGATGATACTGATGGTGCAATTGTCAGTTTGGTTGTTAATATGGCTTGTATGAGTGTTGTTGAGGCAGTTACTGATCCACCTCCGGGTACAGTAACACTCACTGATTTTGATTGGTAGCCAGCTCTCCTGAATTCTACTGTGTGTTTACCATACCTCACACCTGTTATAGTAGCTGGGGTTTTTGCTTTTTGTAGAATTCCGTCCAGATATATGTCTGCACCTGTGGGAGAACTTGTACATACTATTTGGCCGGTTGTCTTGAATGTGAAAGCAACATTTGTTTGTTTACCACTTGCGACATTGACTACTTGTTCCTGGGCAGCCATACCGGACAGTTCTATTCTTACTCTTCGCGATCCTGTTTTTATATTGTTGAATACCCTTGGGGTAGTTCCTGTCTGCCTTACTCCGTCTATGCTTACGTATGCACCACCTGGAGAGGACACTACATAGATGGATCCTGGTTGGTTTGCAAAGTTGTAACTGACGGGGACTGGGTTATCATTGTTGTTATATTCGTTTACAGTTACTTTGGTGTTATAGACTGCACCGTTGTACTCTAGTTTTATGTCATGTGTTCCCACTTTTATATGACTCTGTGTACATGGTGTTTTTCCGGGTCTTAGGTGACCGTCTATGTACACTTTTGCACCAGTTGGGCTTGTTACGAATCTAATTGCACCGTACTGGGTTACGGTTCGCCCGTCGTCCACTTCTACTTTTATGTACCTCCACGTTCCATTCATCTGCACTTCTCGCAGTGTTATTCCATAGGTTGGTTTGGACGTGAGACCCAGTGAGCTGAGAATTCCATTTGCATGCGATACAGTGTATTTCTGATTAAGCGTGAGTACTGCGGGTTCTGACTTTCCGTCAGAGAAGGTCAGCGTAACCGTGGCGCGGTTTGTGCCCACACCGGCCAGGTATCGTATTTTCAGATCCCCGATTTCTTTTGTCTGGAGAAGGTTTATAGTGGTGGATCTTATAGTCATTGTACCACCTCTTCTTTAGTAATTTCCCATGTATCAGTATAGTTGTTCAGTCTTGATGCGATGAAATTTCCACTCATAAATTCACCAGTTAGTACCATTTTCATTGAATAGTCCATGTCACCGTCTGTGTAGATCCTACAAATTCCCTGGTCTACTGTGACTATTCTGCTTTTTTGGCGGTTGCCGTCATTCAATTTGTGTCTCGGAGAGAGTTCACCAACTGTATCCCAGAGTAGTTTTTGTGCTGTCAGCTTCTTTGCAGTGCAGGGGTATTGATTTGATGGGTTAAGCGTTGTCTCGAAATCCACTATCTTTGTTGGTAGCTGCACTAATAGGTGATACTTGCTGCGTGTTTTTTGATCTCCGTCAAGTGTTATTACATAGGATTGCTCTTTGAGCTTGAATTCCATCTCCATGTATTCGTCTTCTTTACGTGCGTGACATGCACAATCTGCTGTTATCACTTCACCCATTGGCAGTTCTAGTTCTTCGATGTGTACTCCCAGTTCTGGTACGGCCCTATAACGCACTTCGTTGCATCCGTCCACCATCGAGTACATTTCTGCTTCTTCGATTGAGCTTACTTCTTTGAGTCTGGCAGTGTCTTTAGTGACTGCGCCTATCCAATTGAAGTGTGGTTGCTCAGTTGTGGGGTCGATGTACTTTAGGAGTTTATCAAATTCTACCCTTAGTGCATCAGTTCCGGCTGCAAATGTGTTGATATCTGTTTTTCCTACGAAATATTCTACGCCGTTCTCGTCTGTTACAGCACAATCGTGTACCCATTTTTCACTGTTCTTTCCTACTTCCGTTGAATGTATGACTTTTACCACCAGTGTCTTTTTTGGCCTGTATTCCATTGCCATCGGGGTTGATCCTGTGAGGCTGTACATGTGTTCTGGGTGGTAGATCATTGCACCCACCGAGTTTGGCACATGGCTTGCGTTGTTTATTGCAGCTATAGCATCGTGTTTTGAGTATACTTTCATCAGTTTTGAAGGGGATAAATTGCGATATTTGTCCAGGAACACTGCTCTTTTGTTCATTCTTTCTTCAAATGAATCTCCGTGGCAGTCTTTTCCATCCATCCAGAGTACATCTGTCACTATGAGGTTTGATTTTTGTTCCAGTGTCGAGTCGTTGAATTGGATTACACCCATTATTTCTGACTTTTTCAGTGCTCTTGACCCTGTTCCTATCTCCAGGATGGTATCTATTACGAACTCGTGTGGTACCAATCTGATTGATTCAGTTATTGTTGGCAGGCTATTGGCTATATCTACCATATCTTCTGTAAAAATGGCTACCTTTAGACCTTGTTTGTGGACCTGTAACCTCACTCCGCCGTGTGCTGGGCTTATAATTACTCCCTTTGGGATCTGTTCTGCCCATCTTGTATAGCTTGATAAAGCATCTGACAGTGCTTCTACGGTGCATATTGTGCCACCATTGATACTTGATATGGGTGTTAGTGGCCTGACAAAGCGGAAAGGTTGTACATTTCCCTGTTTTTCAGTTGTAATTGCGTCATTTATGGCCCTGGTGCGTGATTCTCGGTTGTCTATAGTGTGAATAAGTCCATTTTCGTCTTCTGCAAGTATTACAACACCTGGGTTTAGTTGAATGATAGCTGTTAATTCTACCTTGTCGTTGACAATTAGTGACCTGTTCGTTACTTTTTCGAAGGATCTGAGGGTAGCAGCTACATCTAATGAGATAGCTCTCAGCGTATCCGCGAGGTCGGTTACTGTACTGTGTATTTCTGTCTTTGCATTGTAACTTTTTGACTTTATTACATCCAGTTGGTCCATTATAGCAGCCATGTGTGCTTCTGAGGAGGTCAGTTCGTTGTAGAGAGCACCTGTAGTGGAATCGTAAACCTCTTGTCTGTGTCTTAGCTCGGCATTTCGGTCAGTTAGTTCCAGATTTGCATCTGCTAGGATCTTTTTGGTGACTGCTATCTTTTGTTTAGTATCTTCCAGCTCTCTATTTAGTTCCTCTACCAGCATAGCATCTGCAGTTGCCTGCTGTACAGCCTGGTCTCTTTTCCTTCTGATCTCTTGTCTGATCTCTTCGTCAGTTAGAACCATTTAATAAGCCCTCCAGTTCGTCTGCAGTTGCTCTCGTCATCGTTAGTTTTACGAGTTTATCCACTGAATCGATCAGTTCTGCTACGCTGTCTTTGATTTCTTTTACTTCTGTGTCGAATTTCGACTCCATCATAGCAAGTGACATGGACAATGTTGCAATTTTATCACGATCTGCCATTACCTGGTCCATTCTCTTGTCAAATTCTTTGAAATGCCCAGTTACCAGTTTGATGTCCTTGTCCATCCATGCACACTGGCTATACATTGCAGCTGCTCTACCACTGCTTCCACCCATTTTTGTGGTGTATTCAGTGATGGTGTTGGTTTCATAGGTGTTGTTAGTGGTAGAAGTTATTTGTTCAGTTGGCACTGTAGGGGACAATGTGCCGTCTGACTGCAGTGCACCTGGAGAGGTTGCTTTAATTATTAGTTCACCGCAGTTGGTTTCATCTGCTGTGAGTACAACATAGTACCACCCATCTCCTATTTCTACCGGGGAATTGGTTGTAGTAGTGAAACTGCCACCATCCTTGGATATTTGTACTGTCACTGTGAGCAGCGGTTTTGGCTCATACGTGACTGCATCTATCATCTTGAACGGTACAGTTGCTTCTGCTCCTTTCGTAACCATTGTTTCACTCCATCGACACCAATTTCAGTTTAAGAGGATATGGCAGCCTGTCAATATCTTCTGCGTTTGTGGAATCGATAACAAGATGTTTCTTTTGCGGTGTGTTAGAGATTCTTAAAAAGGGCGCGTCGTTTGTTACGACCGATATTGGTCTTCGTCTGCCGAATCTGGCTGTTGAAACATCGTATAAATAGTAGTATCTGCGTCTAGGCCACATGCTTTCTAACATGTCCTGAGTAATGCCGATTTGATCGGCCACCGTCACAAGGTCTGCCTTTTTGATACGTTTAGCAGCTGTGTTAAATGTTATGTTACCGTATGCAAATTCGTTATCACACAACGTATAGGTGTTGCCCTTTGCGGGCAGTTTCCGGACGTGGACAATCTTTGTTATCCTACCGTCCAATAGTCCATTGATGTCCTGCACCGGGCTAAACCCGTTTTGAGAAGAAATATAGTTGTCACTGATCATACTTCACACACGCAATATAACCAATCACTTTAAGTTATATTAATGTATGCATTAAATTGTTCAGGCCACTGTTTTTAGTATACACACATCTCTTACGTTGACTGTTACTGTCCCAGCATTACCTCTTATTATAGTGATCCTACATTTTGATACTCCTGTTTTTGGTACGTAATCATAGTATTTCCATGTTGCACCTGGAGAAGAGTTTAAAGAGAGCATGAGGGCTTGGGTCCATGCGCCGTCTGCATAATATTCCATGTATGCAGATGCACCTGTAGTTGATGGCGTGTCGATCAGTATATCCCCAAGTGAACAAATAGAATCTACGTCTGTTTCGGGGAACGTGAATTCAAGTACTGTAGTATCACCGGTTATTACTTTTGAGATATAGGTTGCACCGTCGAAGTCAAGTGTTTTGTATCCCTCGTCTGTTTCATCTCCTACTACAAATGTTACTTCGTCAATTAATACTCTGTTTGAAGGTGTCTTTATGTCTGCTATGATACCTCTTACAGTGCTGTCTGTGAACGATATGTTGAAATCAGATCCAATGCTTCCGAATTTGAGTACGTGTCTGTCCACTACTGCTTCGTTTATACCTATACTTCTGCATAGTTCGCCTTCATCGCCCATTGACACTAGATAGTATCCACTGGATGATGAACCGAATGCACTTATGAACCTGATCACGTTCAGTGCAGAGTTCAACGATTTTATTCGGTATATAAAATTAGTTAAAGTGTCGTTTCCTACACAAAATCGCATATCGCAACCAGTGTAGTATTTCATAAAGTCAAATTCCATCGTGTTCATGAGGAGTGCATCAGCCAGCATCCTTCCATTTTCATCGACTGCTATTGTTTTGCTGGCTCCTCCGTAATTGCCTTTCATAGATGCAAGTAATTGCCCGTCTGAATCTACTGCAAGTGTTCGTGGCGTTCCGTTGCTATCTCTGCCGAGTACTGTTAGTGCGCTGCGCTGTTGCTCCATTAGACCGCCACCACGTTTACTTTAGAGTCAGTGCTTGTCAGTTTTATGGAGTGTATGGCTATCCGGTTCTTTGAATCGGAGATGTTGATCATGTCAAGCATTCTAAGAGTAATAGACCTGGGATATGTTGTACCGTCATAGGAGAACTCTACCAGCAGATCTTCTGGGCCCTGATTCTCTATCGATCCGGAGCTTGCCAGTCGTTCCAGTTCAGTTATAAAATTGATCGTGGTTGCGCTGGTGATGTCCATGGTGTTAGTATAAGGCAGCAGTGCTGCCATTGTAACCGATACTATGTCAGAGTCTGGGGATTCCTGGGCGAATTCGTCTACATCTCTCACCATATATGACCATGTGCCTACTCCTGTGTCTTTATCTACATACTCTGTTTTGGTTGTAGAGACAATTTTCGTGGAGTTTGCTACAAAATTGTCATCGGACCTGTATAGGGCATATCGTTTATGGTATTCATCTGTTGACGGGTCCCATGAAACCTTGATGTTTGTACCGCTTGTCCTGGTGGCTTTGATGCCCGTAAGGGCAGCACCGCCTGTAAGGTTAAAATTCACTGTTGGTATTACCATTAGACCACCGCCTGCACCGTGGTATATGTTGCACCGGTGCCAGGATCATTTGTCTGCATATTGTTGAGTGTGCTCTGGGTGCTTGTGTACTCAGATTCCTTTACCTGTGGGTATGCGCCAGTGTATCCGTTTACACTGCGTTCCTCGCTTGCCTGTGCAGCTTCTGCATCTGTCTGGTTGTTGATCCTCTTTGTGAGTGCCTGCCTGTATTCAGAGAGTGTCCTTTCTGCCTCGGACATTGTTAGTGTTGATGCCCATTCGATCTTGAATGCTGTTGATTCAAGCTGACCTGTGTGCATGAACTTTTTGAATAGCTTGGTGAGGATGGGGGTAAGCACGTTTGTCTGAATGCTCGCAAGCGTGCCTGCGTAGTCTCTCTGATCTGTGAGGGATGCAGATAATGCGCCTGCTTGGGAACCAATCAATATAGAAATTGGGATCCTTGTAGCAGCTGCAATGTTGTTGAGAGGGATCTTTGCATACGGTTCTGGATTTAGGCCCGATGGTGCGTATGCATTCATTATAGCACCATACGGCAGGGTGATTGCACTTTGAGCATTTAGGTTTTTTAATGCACCGTCTATCAGTGCTATCTGAGCAGGATCAGCTCTTGGTGGTGCAATTACTGATACCAGCTGGTTACCAGATCTCCACATTGTTTGCCCAGCACCCCATGTTACATGTTTCAGGACAAGTAGGTCGTCATAACATGGCAGTATGGCGGATACACCCGTCATCATGCTGTTTATACCGGGGTTTTCTATGTGGATTACTCTTTGTGGATGAATAAACTTTGTCGCTGCACTGCCTGCGCGAATCTTATATCTTTTTATTCTTATCGGAAGGTATACTTCTCCCTGGGAATTTTTGTCGTATTCGATTTCTTCTATCCATCGTTTTGAGATCGCCTGTACGAACTTGATCTCTGCGCCTGGGTTTGGTGGTAGTGACAGGTCTAAGCCGTCGTCGTATCCAAGAAGGAGCAGGCTGTATCCAAACAAACGTGCCAGTTTGTAGCTTTTCAATACTTCTCGCTTTAATGAATGCTCGTGAAGTAACTGGACCTTTGTGTTGAAGCTCTTGTCCTTTTTCTCTTCGTACTCTCCAGTTGAACTGTTGTAATCTATTTTATGTACTGTGAATCCTCTGGTAAAAGTGTCTTCTGCCACGTCTGATACTATTACGCTTGCCAGTGGATTGCGTTCAAAAGTTTCGTGGAGTTCAGAATCCGAAATTGTCCGCTGGAACAAACTTACTGATTTATCATACTCGGTGACAGAGGCTGCTGTTGTGTCTGTCACTCCACCGTATGGGAATGCAGTTTCACCATACACGCTACTATCCATCCTTACAACTATTGCGTGTGCAGTGTCACGTATCATTTGACGTATTGGCCTCATAAGAGGCTCTGCTAATGCGTGGTATATTAAAAAATCGGTAGACTAATTTTTTAGTAGCGTGGTGTACAGGATGTCTGGTAGACATCCCGAACACTGATTCACAAAAAGGGTATATCTCTGGCAGCTTCCAACTTCCAGATCCACCTTCTAATATACTTTGAAGTATAAAAAGTTCTTCGTTATCCCAGCTTGTTTTCCCTCACTTTTCGTGCAGCTTCTGAGGCTTCCTCCCCAGCTGCAGCCCATCCCTTTGAAATGAGCCAACGGATCGCGTCAGAGGTGTTTTTTGTGCCGAGTGCATCTTTTACTGTTTGTACCCATCCGTCTTCCAACGGTGTGAGTTTGACAGATCGTGCTACTAAGCTAATGTCTACCACCGCATCCGCAGGGGTGTTTGCTTTCTCGCCTGCGGTTACGCTGGTGTTTCCGGATGGAGTTGCTGCTGACTCCACCATTCCGGCTATTTTGTTGTATAGATCCTTTGTCATGTTTATGCTCCTATGTTAATCAGTTCTTTTGCAAGCTGCATGTACGCCATTGCTCCTTTTGAAGTTGGTTCATACTCAAATATCGTTTTGTGTTCTGCTGGTGCCTCTGCCAGTTTGATGTTGTAGGGGATTACTGTGTGTAGTGAGTTCTCGTTATCATGGACAACTTGAACTATGTTTCTTGACAGTTTTGTTCTGCAGTCTGCCTTTACAGCCAGCATCCTGAGTATTCGACCCTTGCCCAGATTGATGACCTGGTCACATGCTGTTATCATATCTTTTAGGGCTACCAGTCCGGGAACAGATAGATATTCATAGATCGGTACTATTATTTCTGCTGAAACCAAGACTGCGTTCACCTGTAGTACCCCAAAATCTGGTGGGGTATCAATAACTATAAAGTCGTACTTGGATTCGCACATTTTCACAATGCTTAACATTTTCTCAGGCAGTGTGTGAATGTTTTTCATTTTGCTGATATAATCCTGCAGGTCCTGTGAAGATGCGATGTAGTCTACATACCCGTCATCTGTTCTGAAAATACAATCTTCTAGCAATTGCCTGTCTTCCATGTAATCTACAATTGTTGCTGCGGGTTCACCGTCCCATACATGTGATGTACTTGCAGCGTGTGGATCCAAGTCAATGAGCAGTACCCTTTTCTGTGATCTGCCAAGTGCAGATGCTAAGTTGACGGCTGTTGTCGTCTTGCCAACCCCGCCTTTTTGATTAGCTATACTGATGATCCGAGTCATATATACCTCCGTATATACTGATATTGGTAAACTTGTAATTAAATCTGTTGGTTTATCTGTATACCGGTGTACTTATATACTGTGTTGCCCATAGGTTTATTGCCTAATTAGGCAAATAGTGTATCGATAATATGGTGTGTGTTTAGTCGTGTGGTCTTTGCATGTTACGAATCGTTATTCTCTAACACTGTGATATGTTTTAGTTCAATGGATTATTCCATAGTCTTTGTGAATATGGGCAATCTCAACTGCAACCCCACTATTAAACGTATCAAAAACATATTTATCGACATAGGCTTATAAAAATGAGGTGTGTAAATGGGCGTAGATCTTGTAGATGCCGATAGTAGGATCGGAATTAATCGCGATGCATGTAAGAAAAAGTCGTTCAGTGAAATGTTTGTGATGGAAGAAACGGATGTTGTTGAAAACAGATTTGATACTGATCCCTGCACTGGTCAGCCACTTGATTATTCCACCCGCAGGCATTTAAACCTTGTACTTGGTACTATTGATGTTGTAAGAGAACTCAGGGAACAGAAAGAATATACTGCAGAGCTTGAACACAGGTTACTTTCCGTTGAACAGCTTGCAGTTGCTCATAATGGAGAACTTGCTGAACTTCGTGGTGCCCTTCGTACTACTCGTGATGAACTCGCGCGTGTCGAGCTTGACGTGATGAACATTGATAAAATAGTGCTGTGTGGTAAATGCCGTACCCCGCTTGTGCCAGGTACCAAGTTTACTGTTGATCCGGACAGTCTGATTATGTGTAAGTCTTGTGCGAAGGATGCCGGGTGTTGGTGATGGCTTTTAATGCATATTCTGCCATGCAGGTTTCTAACATGAATACAATGAGAAATCTGCAGGCTGCTGCAGTTCACCAAGCTGCTAATGAGACAATGACCAACGCAACCGCAGGGGTGGATCTTGTTGTCCGTGGATCTCCGGGGATCATCACATCTGATGAATATGTTTTGTTGGCACTGTACATCTCTTTTGCATTTATAGCAATATGTTTTATGGTTTATTTTATGTTCAGGGGAGAAAGAAACCCCTGAAAATTTATATAATTGTCAGTGTGCAGAACGCTTCGTTCATTACAACTGGTGGAGCAATTGGTTTTAGCGCAGGCTCGTCCGGCGGATCCGATGGTTGCTCTTGCTCAGTTATAGGTGGCTCCGTGACCGCGTAGCATCCAATTGGGATTATTGGCTCTGTTTTTGCATCGAAGTTTTTACACGATCTGTATATGGGTTCTCTTCTCTCCAGTAGTGCTATCATGCATTCCATTCCATTGTACAGTCCCAGCATGTATGGACTTGTATCATAGTTCCCTTTCATGCCCTGTACATCTCTGACATCTTTCAGGGCCTGTATGTGTTTCCTTGTGAATTCCATTATACCAGTTCCACATAAGGTCTAAATTCAACTGACTTGTGCATTACTAAGCTGTCCCAGTCTCGGTTGCTCAATGGGCAGTGTTCGAGACAGGTGCAGTATCTCCCTGTTTGCCTGGGGTGTTCGCACCTTGGGAATGGACATCTCGCGCCCTGGTTTGACACGTAGTATGGGCATTTCATCTCATAGTTGTCGAAATCTATTGTTGAGATGTGAGTAGGTGTCATTGATACCTACTCCTTTTGGCTCTGCTTTTACACTTCCTGCGTTTCACGTTGCTCATCTACACACACCTGTTGTTCTTTGTCTGATTATGTTCACTGTCTTCTACGTCTGTTTATGAAGCTGACTATTACGAATACTCCGGTTGTGCCTATTAGTGAGAGTCCGGGGTATAACCATGGGTTAATGAATGTGTCTGGATCCTGGGTCATGCTTACATTATAGTAGAAATAATCGCCTTCTTTCAGGACACCTGTGCTGATAAGGATGTTATTGTCATCCCAGTAGACACTTGCATTTGTGTTGTTCGAATCAAGTGCAATGGATGAAGTATTTTGAATGAAACCTACATAGTATGGTAGTGTTGTGTTAGATCTTGCATCCAGTGTGCTGAACTTTGTGTCAATCCTCCTGGATCCATTGCTGGTCCTCCAATCGTTCACCCAGTCCAATTTGGGTGCAATGTAAAGGTACATACGATTGGCAATCAGTTGGTTTCCTGCAGTGTTGGGGTGTATGCCATCTGCAAAATTTGAGCTGTTGTACCCATCGAACAGTGTGTTGTTTGGTACCGTGTCTACCGAATCGTATACGTTTATTACACTGAATCCATTGGCTTTTGCCTGTGCGCTTAGATTTTGGTCTAGCCAGATTCTCTTAGTGTTATTGGTGTATATGCACGGAGTCAGCATCACATAAGGTGTTATGTTTCTGTTTTTTGAGGTATTGGCCATCCACAAGATGTCATCTATTATATCCTGTTGTGGCCTGTCGTCAATCAGATCGTTGGTTCCGTACATGATGGTAACCATTGTGGGCTCAAATATGTCCAGTTCCTGGGTAAATCGTTCCCTCCCATAATTTGCCCTTTCTCCACTGAAACCCTGGTTGCTTACATTCCATCCCTTTGGACTAACCATGTTTGCAAGTAGTGATTGCAACTGGCTGTATTGTGTTCCACCCTGGCCTCCTTCTGTTATTGAGTCGCCCACCATTAGTACATGAGTTCCTGTGTGCGGTGCGGATGCATAATCACCAACTATGGTCATATTTGAGAAATCGTTGCCGGATGCGTTGTAGACAAATATGCCCATTGTACCATTTGATGAGCATGTTTCATTGTCGAATTCATTGTTATATGTTTTATATGCTACAAGGAGTCCGTCGTTCGTTTCTGAATGATAATTGTTACCATTCATGGTATTGTTGTGTGCTTCTCTGAAATATGCACCGTTTCCAGTGTTGCCTGTACACATATTGTCGCTGATAGTGTTGTTCCTGCCACCATACACGTAGAGGGCTGGATTTGAACCGCTTGCTATGATAGTATTGTTTTTGATGTTACACAGTCTTGTACCTATACTACCTGCTGTTGTTCTGGTTACATATAATCCTATGTTGGAATTGGTAATGATAGTGCTGTTTAGGATGTTTGCCATGTAAGCGTCTAGCATATTAATAGCTGGCTTACTTGTTGCTGATGATTGAACAGTGCACCCCTCGATTGTGAAATTAGTGCTAGTGGCTGGTAGTTGAATAGCTGAACTTGTTTCCGATGTAATAGTACATAGTTCGTATGCGGATTTGTCAGAACTCTGATCATATACTGCATAATTGCTACCAGTACTTATTTCACAGTTGTAGAATGCGTTGTTGGCTGCTAGGTTGTTGTAGCTTGCTATCCCAGTTGTGGATGTAAATGTGCTGTTCGATAAAGTGTTACCCGTAGCACTTCTTAGGTAGATGGCCGATGATCCATTTGTGGATACGTCAACATTTGTAATGTTTGCACCTGTGCAGCTGTATATGTATAGTCCATAACAGTTGGAATAAGTTGCATTTGCATGTGCAGTGAAATTCATTAACCTGATTTCATTTTTTCCCTGTGAGTATATCGCATATCCTGCACCTGTCGTACCGAATGCTATGTTGTGACCCATCCCGTCGAGGGTGATATTGTTTGCACCCGCCGTTAATGCGGTGGTTCCAGCTACGACATTTCCTGCAAGTATGTATGTTTCGTTGGCAGTATTCATGTTGTAGTTATTAATGCTTCCTGCGGGTATTGTTACTACTGCACAGGCGGGCATTATTAAAAAAAATAACAATAGTAGTGTGTAGAAGGTGTGTTTCATGTGTTACACCTTCTTTACTTTTTGTATGATCTCTGTGGTTTTTCTGTCCCAGTAGTTCCAGTGCCTGTTGTTTTTTGGGTAGTCTTTTGTTCACGTTTTGGGGATGCTGTTTTGTCACCTGGCGTGTTTGTAGGAATTGCTGGATTACTCCCTGCGGATGCGATGGCTATCAGTTGATCGAATTTCTTGTTTAGTTCCACCAATTGTACTAAGATGAGTTCTTGTCTGCACCACTCGATTGTAGTTTTGGTGTATTCGTCCAGTGAGTTAGGGTGTAAGGAATCCCCTGCTACTGCGGGCCAGACCTTGCCCATTTCTTTGACCATGTCAAGGGTCGGTGTTAAAGATGCTTTTTTAGACATTTCCTGGCCTCCCAAGGATCATTGCACCTACTTTGCATGCTCCCGCTGTTACGACTTCTATTTTTGCTTCCGTGAACGGTGCAATTGGTTCACCTGCAGCGTATGCTACGTTGACACCCTGTAGTGCCTGTAGTCCTGTGAGATTCATTACATAGGGATATTTTGTACCCCACACACCCATGGATTTCCAATAGAATCCTACAGTGAGGGCCACAGCATCGTCGGCTTTTATAGAGATGGTGTCCAGGAAAAATGGCTGGAATGATTTGTCTGGATTGGTGTAGAATTCCAGTGTGTCTGCTCCGGTGCATTCAAGGACGTGCATGGAAGGTAAATCTGTATCTGAGTCGATCACACTGTTGTCAGTGTTTCTCAGTTTTATTGACACTATTCTGTTACTTGCTGCCACGATATCACTTCTTTATGATCTGGCATGAGCAGAGTGATGTCTACATCATCTGATGTTTAAAACTATCACTACGTCTAACACGCTCACACATGAATAAGTACGTCTTTATTTCTATATAAAAAGATTGGAGGTTTTATTACCTCCTGCGGTACATGGTTCCGAATATTACACCAAAGAAACTTAGGAATACTGCAGTTCCCAGGAATGCATTGTTGTTCCCACTGATCGCCGTAATCCACGATACTTGTAGCGTGTCTGATCCGGCTTGATATATTGCTGTGATGTTGTCGCCATTTACCAGGCCGGTGCCCATATACTGTGGGTATGTTGTCGAGTTGTCTGTTTCTACCAGTGCACTATTCTTGTACCATTCCCATGTCATTGCTTGGGTGGTGTTCATTCCGAAATATGCAGCACGCGCGGGGTTATTCGTTGTGACTACTACATCTTCGTCTACATTTGCCTGCATATTGCCAAACATTATGTTAGGTCCACTGAAAGTAGCATTGTGGTCCTGCATTCTACCTGGAGTACTTGCAGCTGTTGAAGAAAATGTGTAGACTGTGACATTACCCATGTCTGAATAAGTGTTGTTTTCTCCGGTGAAATTAAAGGTTCCTAACGGAGATGCGCCACTTTCTCCGCCTATGATATATACCTGGTCATTGGTCGATTCGAAGGTACAGTCTCTGAGCATGATGTTTTGTCCGTTCAGATTTGTGAACGGCGCATCACAGTTCGTAAATTGTTCACCTGTGAAAACTATTCCATCTACGTTGCTTCCGCGGATCTTCACTGCAGAATCCTGAGTGGTTGAATTCTCGAAGCTGTACGTGTTGCCGGTTGCAATTACGTTTGAAATGCCTGAATATAAGTCCAGTAAGGAGCTTCCACAGTCGAACAGTTCGTTGTTAGTTAGTATCACGTTGGCTATACTATTTGCAGTTCCAGCGGTTGCAAGATATATTGCTGTATACTGGTTGTCCCCTATTTCACTGTCAGATATTGTTAGCCCGTCCACTTCGCAGTCATTTATGTACATTCCATGACCAGAGCTTGTTATTGAGCAATTGGAGATCTGCAGATTGTTCAGTGTACCTGCTGCATACATGCCGGTTTCATAGTTCATTATATTCAGGTTTTCCAGTGTGATGTTGCTACGGTTGGAAGCATTGATTGCAATTCCAGTGTCGTCAAATCCATCGAAATTTACAACACCACCGTAACCGTGGAGGGTTACGTTGTCACGATTGATGATTACGTGTTCTGAGTAGTTTCCTCCTTTGATCATTACCACTTCGTTGAGGCTCGCGGACAATGCCTTGCCTACTGTTGCGTAGGGTGCGCCCTCTGCGCCTGTTCCAAAAGAGTCATTGCCTGTGGTTGCCACATACACTGTAGGTCCTGTGGATGTCCATGTTGTCAAGTATTCCATGTTGCTCTGAGAGATCGCACCGTCGTAGAATTTGATGTTGTCCACATACATCTTTGGTGCTGAGGAAGATGTTGACATTGCACCGCCTATGTAAAGTGGGAATGTGGTTGCTGGGTTCAGTGGGTATGACAGGCCGTAGTAAGATCCTCCTATGTAAGTGCCATCCCTGTAGAACTTCACACGCTTATCCGTAATGTCAAAGGTTACCCCAATCCTATACCATTGATATGGCTCCCATGACACCACCGTGCCTGAGACCCATGCACCTGCACCGGCGGCGGTAGACCGGAATCCGAATTTACCTGTATTCACGTCTTTGTTCTTGATCCATGCCCAGCCAGATCCTGTCCCGTAGTATGAGGACATGTGAGTGATCATTGTTTTTTGGTATGTTGATGCTTCGTCCCAGTCCTCAAGTGGGCATACTTCCATGTACATGGTCCACGATTCGTTCACGTGATCGTTCTTATCATTGTCCGGAATTACAATGTGGGAATTTGCTGCATCTGTTATTTTTGCTGCATATCCGCTTCCTTTGGGTATCCATTCACCGTTGCTTAATGTACCGTTGTAGCCACCGATTGAATCGTACACTGTGCTGCCCGACCCTGTATTGAATGCATACCACGAGTACGGCGTTAGTCCGGGCTCTGTTATGGATAGCTCCCACGAGTGTGTTGCACTTCCAACATCTACGGTTACGTTGGATGTTCCTGCTGTAACGGGTACAAAGCTGTAGTTTGCTGAGGTTCCAGTGTCGGTTTCCTTTAATACTCCGTCCACCCACCATTCTATGTCTGTTGATCTGTCTACAGTGACGTTAAAGATTGGGGTTGATGTTCCAGCAGTGACTGTTATCGAAGTTCCCAGTGGATAGTAAGACGTAATAGATATTGGTTCTACGTTAATTATCCACGATTCTGTGTCGCCTGGAACTGTGGCTGTTAATTCATAAGTACCTGGCGTGTTGGCTACAAATGTATAGGTACCTGATGTGGTGAATTCGTCTGTTTCCAGTGTCGATCCGTTCAGTGCCCATACTATGTCAGTTGTTGCATTTGCAGTTGTCTGGAAGTCCTGTTCATCCGTTTCTATAAGGTTTACCGGGGTGCTTGCAGGTGATGGGCTGCCTAGTGAGAATTGTTTGATCGGCAAGCTCACATTATAGTACTTTGTTGTGCCTGCAGTTATTGCACCAGTTGTTACTAAGATGTAATTCCCGTCAAGTTCTACCGATGCACTTGTGTCATCACTTGTGACAGTTGGTGTCCCGTATAGGTATGATTTCGTTATCGAGTGGGTTAGTTTGCCTGATGTGATGTTTTCAGCTGGTGCAAATGTCATGTCAATTCTTTTGGTGGTTGGCGATTCTGTCCAGTCTCTGACTTTTGTGTAATTTAACTGGAATAGACCTTTTAGAGTCACATCTCTTTGTGTATCGCTTGGGGACATGAAGTGTATTGACGTTGTTGAAGATCCTGTTGTCATTGACTGGTTGTTAGATGTGATCGGGACCCATGTGCTGCCTGGCAAGACCTTTGCTTTTATACCACTGTACCCGTATGTAAATACACGTCGCTGTTCTGCAGTCAGTGAACCCTCGTGGAGAGCTGCCATGTCTAAATATGCTATGAGATAGTAATAGTTTGAAGTGTACCTTCTGCCAATCTGGATGTAGTCTATTTGTGCCGGACTAAATGGATAGAATGCCCAATTCCAAGTACCGTCTGCTACCTCTGTCCATTTTTGTGTTTGAGATGTACTGTTGTTGAGCATGTTTGCTGCTTCTGTAGTATACATTGCCGTGCGTCCGCTGCCGTCGGCTTCTCTGAATTCACCGGTGACACCTTGTGCTGTAGAAGTCGTGTTGAATAGCCATACTATTTCAGCCGATGTATATAGGGTATTTGGATATTCATATCCGACGTAGTCGCCGTTTCCGTCAAAGTATAGTGAATTTGATGCTACACCGTTTCTGCCATGTGCATATATTCCCGATCCATATACAGTTAAATCTCGGTTGTTTCCGCTTATATCTTCTCCATTTCCATTGAATGGGTATGCTGCTAACCATTTTGATGGATCTGGGTAGGTTGAGATATTTGTCTGATCAAACACAGTGTAAGTTGGCAGATCTGCTATATCTATGAACATACCACCGTTTGTTACTGCGTTGAACGAAAGCGTGTTGTCCAACAGGCTGACATCTTGATATGTAACCTCATAATATCCGGTCGCGCCGCCTATTATTACTTCGGAAAATTCTACGTCAAGCGATATTATTCCATTTTTTGATACTGATTTAGTTTTTACTTCTTTGTATGATTCCACTGTACCGTTTACAACGTGAGCTATGGCAAAGGACTCACCATCGTATCCAGGTAGGGTGTTTAGTTCTGCTTCCGGAAATGATATGCTGGCTATGGTGCTTTTGCCGGTTTCTTCGGCTTTTGTGATAGATAATGTTTTGTCCGGATTCCTTTTGATAGTGTAGTCCCTTGCACTGTCTGTAACTTTGAACTTACCTCGTAGGTCTATAGGTGCATTCGATATTTTTTCTTTTACGTGAGAACGTACATCTTCCGGAATGTTTGGATTGTTCCCAAATAATGATTTGTCTTCGTTGCCTGTCAGTATTGGTTTTGTTTCTCCAGCATCTATAACTGTTGATGAGAACACCAGTGCAGCCAAGATGCATGAGAGCACTGCAAGTAAAATTGCTCTGTTGCTCATGTGGACCTCTTTTTATATTGTTGTGTTGCAAGATCCGGTGAGCATTGCTGAATATATGCACAGCTGCCACACGCTCTTTTACACACAAACTGATTATAATCCCCTAACTATAAAAAAGGATGTAGGTGGATACCCACCTATTGTCTGTTTCATCTGACTAGAAGCTCAAACTTCCTATCTGCGTAGAGAGTTGCAGTTCTTGCTTTGAACTCTACGGTTGTTGTTTTCTTCTGTGCGTATGCCTTTACTGCTGTTGTTGGCAGTTCGAATGTTGTTTCTCCGTAGGTGCCGTCCTTTCTCCTCAGTTTGACCTGTACCTTTATTTTTTCTCCAGTGGCATCTTTTACTGCTGTTGGAATCACTTTTGTTGGTACAACTGTGTCCACTGTGAAATTGACATTGAGTGCAAATGTCTGTTCTGCGTGCAGTCCATCCGGAGTATCCAGTCTGCAGGTTACTTTTGTACCCACCGTCTTTGATGCCTCTGGATTCATTTGCATCGAGAATGTGGTAGCACCTACTTTGTTGTCTTCGCGCCACAGCCTGAATGTGACTTTCACAAGCTCCCCTGCGGTTACGGTGGGCTCTGTCTCAGTCGGATCAGGTTCTACTACTGGTCCAGGTGTTGTGTTTTCAATTGGGTCCGGAGTCGGCTCTGGTTCAGGCTCAGGTGTTTGTTCTGGTTCAGGTTCTGGCGTAGTCTCTGGTTCTGGTTCAGGTGTAGTCTCCGGTTCAGGTTCTGGTGTGGGTTCTGGGATTGGTTCTGGTTCTTCTTCTGGTTGTTCTTCCTGTGGTTCGGTGGAGCCAGATAGTTCCAGATCGAAATACTCTTCTACATACAGCCCGTCTGGAGTTCTTGCCTTGAAGGTTGTCTGGATGACCCCCTCTTTGCCTCCCTGGGATACCGTGGTTGGTATGAGGAGTGTTGCCTCTCCATAGTCACTGTTTGCCCTGCGGATCTTCACCTGGGCAAGCATATTGCCTTCTGTCGGGGCCGTACCTTCTGGCTCTGCCACAGTGCCAGGTTCGGGGGTTACTTTCATTGTGAAAGTCCGGTTGGCATAACTGTTGTCCGGCATGAGGAACTTGCAGGTTACAGTTGTGTCTTGTTTTGATGGTGTGGACGGCTTGCTTTCCATGTCAAAGGTCTTGTCCACCTGGGCACCGTCTGGAAGGGTTACCCTGACAGTTGCCTTTATCATCTCAGGACTGTTTGTAGTATTTTCTGGATCGGTTGGTGTTTCCACTGGCTGCTCTTCTGGTTCTTCTTTCTGTGGTTCAGTGGTTGTTGATCTTACACCAGGTGTACCAGTGTTTGTACGGTTGTCCACCGTCACGGATCCGCTGCTTACTGTGCCTACGTTTGCCCTGGTATCTCCCGTTGCTGTGATGCTTCCCGTTGCACTGCTTTCATAGTATGCAATCTTTGCTTTGTTGATCCTGTTGTTTCTTGAAATTACATTGTAATTTCCATATTTTATTTTGCTTGATCCTTCATAGTTGTGAGTACGGATCGCGTATAGCACATCGTCTATGATGTTCTCATAGAATTCAAGGCCATCAATTCCTGCAGTGTTCAGTGCTCCCTGTGAATAAGGTGCTCCTGGATATTTCCCACAGTTTTTGATGGTGTTGTGGTGGATCTTGAAGCTCCCACTGCCTGGCGTAGAGAATGCCCATATTGCAGCACCATAGATGTCTGTGAAATAATTGTCAAATATTTCTATTTTGTCGTATGGTCCTTTGTCGAATTCTATTGCAGGTCCTGTTCGCATCCCGTCGTGTTTTGATTTGAAGGTGTTGCGGTAGATCTTGACATCGGATCCTCGGTAACTTATCCTTGTTCCTGTATTGGTCCTGGTGAAGAACTCATTGTCAAATACTCTGATGCCACTGCACGACAGTGCGTATAATCCCTCATGTCCCAGATTCTCAAATAAATTTCCGAACATCTGGATGCCGTCTGTGTTCCTTATCCTGAAAGCATCACACTTGGCATTATACATGTGATTGTTTTTGATGGTGAGGTTGTCACAATTCTTTAGTTCGGCGAAATTGAAATATCCTCTGCCGAAAGGTACTGATTGTTCTGCACTGTTCCCATCGTATGCGATTCCGTCGAATAGGACCCCTGGTAGGTTTTCACCGTATATAAGTGCTACATCTGCTGGAAGGCTGAAATCGTCTGGTATTGTAAAAATTGATTCGTTGTCATCTGCGCCGTGGAAGAGACACGGTTTTTGCATTACTGTCTGAGATTTAAGCTCAAAGTAATCTGCAGCAAATGTATATTCGCCGCCTTGTCTACATGCTGCTTTAAATTCGTCAATGTTTTTTATTATTCCATTTGCCATTTACACACGCTCCTGTTTATGTTTATAGCTTTCCGCTACTGCCGAACCCCTTGTTTCCACGTGGGGTTTTCATTAGATCAAATACGATCTTGCCTTTCCATCTCTTGCATCTTTCTAACCGCCATTGTGCTACTCTTGTACCCTCCCTTATGACTATCGGCTTATCCGTGTCGTTCCTCAGTGGCACGAACCAGACTCCTGTATATCCTGCATCCACTGTGGCCGGAGATCCTAATAGAGTTAATCCGTCTGAGGACAATCCGGATCGTGGACGTAGTTCTACAAAGTGGTTTACCGGGATGTTCGCCCTGACCCCAGTGTTTATTTTTACTCTTTCTCCTGGCAATATCCTGTATATCCCGCGTGCTTTTAAGTCCGGGCACGCATCTGTTTCATGTGCTTTTTCATTTGGAATGAAGTTTAGAAACTCTATCTTTGGTGGAAACATAACTTCCCAAATGTCTCTTAGCATTTCAAGCATTTGTGTATTCTCCTATTTTAGAATATTGGAATTCTCGTGAACACGGTTACCGGTATGTTCTTGGTGCTATAAAATCTACCGCACCGGTGTCATGGGTACCTGACTTTAATAGTTCGTCCATCGCCATGGATGCGTATGCACATGCAGCGAAGTAGTGGGCTTTTGTGATTACCCACCTGCGTTTTGAGGTTGCTGATCTTGATGATTCGGCTGTTACTACTCTTGCCATACACATGATGTCTAACATGTCTCTTGCATCTGACACTCCAGGTACGAGGTCGTCCTGTGGGTCAATGGGGATTCGTAGGCGGTTGGCATCTATTTCTGCAAGCAGTGCATCGCATAAAAGAGTGTGATTTACTGTAACGTGGTACTGCCAATCTGTTTTATGTACAAAGTTTTTGTCTTTGTCCACCATAATTGTTTCCCAGTGAGGGAGATACAAAGAGTCGTTGTAAAAGCATGCGTATGCCTTGTCTGGGTATGTGCGGAACACATCTTGGGTTTG
This sequence comes from uncultured Methanobacteriaceae archaeon, assembly GCA_964399835.1. GTDB lineage: Archaea > Methanobacteriota > Methanobacteria > Methanobacteriales > Methanobacteriaceae > Methanosphaera. The sequence goes on from CAYNSJ010000003.1 coordinate 75,666, forward strand.
TGCTTTACCATATCCGCTATCCATAACTACAAGTTGCGGACCGTATGCGTTTATTAAACTGATTAGGTCGTTTGCATGGGCAAGCACCTGAATGTTGTCCCATGTACCATATTCAAGGATCACTCGTTCGTCTGCATCGTTCGCACCCATGACTATGAAATGGGATTGATCACCCCAGTCCACCCCAACTGTGATGTACCTATATTTTGGCTGCAGAATTCCGGGATCCATCTGGCCTTTTAGCAGTTTGGTGATGGATATTGGTTTTGCACTGCCTTCATAGGGCTCTCCAAGTACTTCGTTTGGAAATTTTGCAGGTTGTTTTGAATAGTCTGATTTCTTCTGCATTATCTCGTCTGCAGAGATCCATGAAGCCATTAATTGTGATAGGTGATATCCATGTGTTTTTGCACCTGGGTTTTGTGGCACCCATTCGCCATAGTCTGCTGTGCGGTTTAATTCTGCTGCGCAGTTCACACATGCGTAGTAGTAGATCGATGCTCTGTCGGAAATATCTTTGTAAGGTGACCCTCGTGTGGATGCGATGGAATCCATCGTTAGCTGTTGCTTTTCTCCACACTTGGGACACGTAACAATCCATTCCCTTCGATCTGATTCATTGAACCAGTTGTCGAAAACGGTCCCCTCGTAATCAGGGGTACCGACCATTCTCATCTGCTTTACAGTTGAGAGTGACATGCATTCGAGAACATCTGCCAGTTTTTCTTCTGGAAGGTCTTTTGCTTCATCGAGTACTATTATGTCAGCAGATACTGAACGTGCATCTGTTGATTTTGTATTCTCTCCGCCTACAAAAGAAATGATGTAATTTGAATTGTTTGTCAGCTGCTTGTGAAAAACATTCATTGCAGCTTGCAGTGCTGACTGGGTCTTGTACGTTTCTTCCGGGTTTACCAGCATTCTTGCAAGAGCTGGAGAATCGTTCATGTCGAAAACAGGTGTGAGTCTCACCATTGAGAACTTTCTGCCCTGGTCCTTGTTTGGAAAAACATGGAGAGCTGTGGTATATGGTCTTACGGTTATTGTGCCCAGTATCCAGTTCACAGCGAACTCTGATACAGCCATCTGCCTGCCTTTCTTTACTATGACCTTGTCCGCAGTGTCTTCGTAGATGGGTAAAAGATATCGAAAATCCTTGACGACAATTTTACCATTTACACCGGTTTCGATCGAGACCCAGTTCCATTTTTTTCCTTTAACGGTTCTGTTTTCAACGACCCAGTCCACTAATGAGGTGGATTTACGCTGAGTTAAAAGATTGTCGATGAATGCGTCTTCGATCGAGTGTACCGTGTTTTTTGGTGTTGTCATAAGTGGGATGCACCGGAGCAGAAGGAGATATTGGATCGATCAAGGAGGTATTTCGTGAGGATATGTTGCAGATTGTTTGCTCCGGTGGTAACAGCCTGTGGCTGGTTACTCGTATTTTGTCAGTGCTGATTGGATCGGTTCTTTCGGCATCACTTGTTCCAGTTTCAGTTCGTTTACATTGCGCCTGAAACCGGGGTCTTTGCCGAAGTGGACTGTGTAAGTGCATCGCAGTGATTCATAACCCAGTACAATGCCTGTACCGAAATATGCGTGCCTCACAGTTGATCCAATCTTGAACTTCATGCCTGGTCTTTGAGTTCCATTTTGTGATCACCGCAGAAGTCGTCTTCGTATGTTACCGGGAATCCGGTTATTGTGGGGGAATGACGGCGACATCTACCAAGCGGTGCTGTTTTCTCTACAAACCACATGCATGTTTTGCAGCGGAATGAAGACTTGTCTTTCCAGTTATCATTTTTAATTTTGACCACCTGTCACTTCTATTGTTGTATTCCTACGCCTTTCTGCTGCTATTTTTAATTTCAGCAGTAATTGAAATTCCGGGTATTCACGATCAATATCTAGCAAGCATTCCTGGAGGTTGTTGAGTGCTTCCGAGGAGAATGCGATTGTTGTGGGATCGGTCGCGTTTAGTGCCCGTACTTTTTTGTCGATGGATTCACACAGGTCATTGGCCGTTTTTATTGCGACCAATGCGGTTTTGACATCGTATTCCTCGCGTTCTTCCGAGGTACATATCTGGAGAATATCTACTGCTTTTGATGCAAGCCCATTTCGTAAACCGAGCGTGTCGAATGTGGAATACTTGCTCATATTTTGCAGTGCGTCGGGGATATTTGATATCTTCCGCTGTTCAGTGATCGGCACGAGTTCTTTAGACAGTCGGTCTCCGCGATTAGCATAGAGTTCTGTCCTGAATGCTATGTAATCAAGCGGTAGAATATTGGCTTTGCCGAATCCTGAGAGAATATCAGCGGCTTCGCGTGGGGTATAGACCTTGTCTACGCTATCTATTAATTCGATTGCTTTTTCACGCAAGCCGTATTTCTCTATTACCGATACCAACTATACACACACACCATGTAGATCACCCGTTGGCTCATTGCGGATAAATAGCTCACCGTGCCGGGTGGATTTCCATCGTCCGCATTTTGCGGAATGACTTGTGCTCACACACCTATTATGCTGTGGAGGGGATCACAGCATGGGGAATTTACGCCCGTTTGTCCAAAACCATGCTTAGTGGGATTGGAGTTTTCACACACTTCTGAAATATTGGTCAAACTATTTAACCTTAACCTGGCTTGTGTTTTATATTTTCATATTTATAGAATATTAAAATCAGATAGAAGAAGTTGTGTGTGTGGTGGGAGGTGTGTAGGCTCCCACCGAGCGTGTGTGTGCGCACGTGCGTGTACGCTTTAGACGACACCGGGCCTGAGCAGTATAACTCAGAGAATAGTACCTGGTGCAGTATACAATTGTATGTTAGTGTTTATAAATGTATCTATTTAACCTGTGTTCGTTGCATAACGAATATATTATTTTTAGACAGAGAACGGCCACATAGATAATATTGATGTATTGTCAAATGCACATGTTTTGATGTATATAGCCTTTATGGTGCACCGAGGAAAATGTTTACAATGTCGCAACACCCGCGGGGACGATGGATCACTTGAATCGGAAGAGAGGAGGCTGCAAGCAACCGATCAGGCCGGACAGGGACCACCGCATCCGCGGGGGTGGTTTGTTTTTTCAGGGGGTGGGGGCGGTGTTTCAAAAAAATCCCAAAAAGGGG